>CALLYL010000517.1 GCA_937859535.1 uncultured Myxococcales bacterium | reverse complement strand
ACCTGGGCCGAATACGTCTGCGTGCCGACTTGGCGCTGCGTGCCGCTGCGGAGCTTCATGCCGCACGATCAGGGCGCGACGCTGCTCAGCACGGGGGTTGCTGCGTATGGGTTGATCGAGGCGGCGCGGGCCAAAGGGGCGCGGGCGATTGCCAACACGGCGACCAACACACCACTTGGACGGATGCTGGCGCTGTGTGCCGAAAAGCGGGGCTTGCCGATGCTGCACCTGTGTGAGCAGGCCACCGACGCGGCGGCACTGCGAGCGATCGGGGCTCGGCATGTCGTGGATCTGTCGACCAACGTCTCGGACACGCAGCTTACGGCGCTGTTCCAGGCGCTCGGGGTGAGTGTCGTGCTGGAGTCACGGCCGGGCGAGCGGACGCAGCAGCTCTTGCAGGCCCTGCCAACGGGCGGCAGCGTGATGATTTACGGTCACCGAGCTGAGGGCTCCTGCACCTTCGACCCGAGTGAACTTACACGGCACAACAAGTCCATCGAGGGCTTTCGGCTGCTCGACTGGATGCGACGGGCGGGGTTTACGCGGTCGGTGCAGGCGGCGCTGTTTGCCCAGAAGCTGTGGACTGTCGAGCCCAAGGGCAATCCAGTCAGCGGGGCGCGGCTGCCACTCGACAGCTATCACCAGGCGCTCGATCTGCTCTATCGCGGGCGGATTACCGACGGTCAGATCCAGTTTTCGCTGTCAAGCTAGCGCGGCTTTCGTCGGCAGCGCACGGCGGACGATGTCGCTCATGTTGAGCAGATTGACCGTGAAGTGCACTGCAATCGGGGCCAGCAGGTCACCGGTCAGCACGAACAACCCGCCCAGCACCACCCCCATCAGCAGTGCAGATACCGTCCACGGTACAAAGCGGCTACTCGGCCCAATGTGCAGCAGCGAAAACAGTCCCGCCGAGCCGAGCAGTCCCAGAAACAGTCCCATCGGTCCGGGAATCGCTTGGAACAGGTGCAGCATCAGCGCGCCTCGGAACAGACACTCCTCACCAATGGCTGAAGCCGCCGCGACCACCAGGATGTCCCGCCGACACAGCGGACCGAGCACCTGGCGGAACTCGTTGTGGAGCGTCTGCGCCCACGAAAAGCGCTCTTGCAGGTAGCGGGTCAGCAGCACCAGCAAAAGTCCCATCGAGCCACCGAGCGCCACGCTCGACAAGAGCTGGCCCATCCGCAGCCCCGCTGCCGACCCGGAGTTATCGATGAGAAGAATGTTGGCGTGGCCACGAAGCGCACCCCAGGTCACGGCGGCAAGCGTCACGGCTCCGTAGAACGAACCGACCCTGGCCGCAATGGCAAAGCGAGACTCAGATCGCTGCGAAACAAGCTCCACGTGGCAAGGATATGTGGCACCCCCCACACTGGAAAATTTTCACACTTATTTAGGGGGTAGCGGCTGGCGGTTCGGCGGGTTTGCTGTCGGGAGCTGGCTTAGCGGGCGCAGCCTTGGGTTCCGCAGCTTTTGGTTCCGCTGGGGCTTTTGGTTCCACAGCGGGCTTGGCCGGTTCCGGCTTGTCCGGTGTAGCGGGCACCGCTTCCGGCTTGGTGGCGGGCGGCGGGACAGACGGTTCGGCAGCGGCCGGCGGGACCGGATCACCGGGGGCCTTTTCGAGCTTGAGCCGCTTCTTTGGCTTCTTTTCCGGCTTCTTGGCCGCCGCATCATCTTCTTCGGGTTCCTCGCCGGTCGGTGTCGCCACAGGCGCAACCTTGGCGGGCGGCGGATTCGTCGCGCTGGCATCCACGGTCGGCGTGGCCAGATCGGTCATCGGTGCTGCATCGGCGAGCACTCCGGCGTCGACGGTGACAATTGGCTGTGGTGGCTCTGCGCCCGGCAGGGCTTTCAGGGTCAAGCTGCACGGCTGGCCTTCGAGGACGTTGACCGTCACGGCCTCTGATTTTTCGACCCCATCGGCCGGGTTGCGCAGCACGAAGCGATGCTGTCCGACGCCTAGCTCGATCGTCATGAGCTCTTTGGGGTTGTGGGTCACCCCAATCGGCGCTCCGCCGCCATCGACCCAGACCTGCATCCCAGCGGGCTCGACGAGAACCGCGCACTGCGCACGGACCTGCGGCTTGATTCGCTTGGGAATCAGCACGATCGCCAGCACCACCAGCGTGAGCACGAGCGTGAACAGCGCCAGCCAGACCACAAACGAAACCCTCGCCACCGGTTGCGCGATGCCAAGATCAGGCGCGCCCGTGGGTGTACCCGGCGGAGGCCCTAGCTGATAGCCTTCGCCGAAGACGCGACGCTCTGCGGGCTTTTCGCCGGGCAGGGTCATCGTCTGATACTTGGCATGATCTTCGGGGGTGGGGGCGGGCAGGCCATCGCCACTGACCTGCGCAACGATGACGGTGATGTTGTCGGGTCCGCCACCGGCTCGGGCGAGATCGATCAGCTTGCGGGCTGTCTCGGCCAAATCTTCGGTCGAGGCGAGCACTTCTTGGATCTCTTCATCGCTGACCACACCGACGAGTCCATCGGAGCACAGCATCACCCGATCGCCACGACGGAGCGTTTCACTCGACAGCACGACCTCGATGTCTTCTTGGACGCCGAGCGCTTGCAAGATGACGTTCGAGTGTTCGAAGAGCTTGGCCTGCTCCGGCGTGATCTGACCCGAATCGAGAAGCTGGTTGACCAGCGACTGATCGTGGGTGATCTGCGTGAGGGTGCCCGATCGGCAGAGGTAGGCGCGGCTGTCACCGATCTGCGAGACGACGATCTGGTTGCCGAGGATGACCATGCCGGTCAGCGTCGTCCCCATGCCGTTTTTTGATAGATCGGCGCAGGCCGCTTCCCAGATCTCAATGTTGGCACGCGCCGTCGAGTCTCGCAGCCAACGCGACATCCGATGGAAGCTGGTTTCGTTCTGGGCCTCGGGGGGCAGGGAAACGCTGGTGCCGGTGAGTGCGTCTGCGGTTTTGCCGTCAGGAACATTGGCGTCCCCGACGTACTTGAGCATCTGCCGCCGCATCGATTCGACGGCCATGTGCGATGCAACCTCGCCGGCTGCCGCACCGCCCATACCGTCGCAGACCACCAGCATCGCTCCCTTATCGGTGAGCGTGATGTCACGAGGTTCTAGGAAGTTGGACTCGCCGCTGCCGAGGTCAACGATGATGAAGTTGTCCTCGTTGTGCTCGCGGATGAGCCCAACGTCGGTGGCACCAACGATGCGGACCTGGATGGTGGGTTTTTCGTCCGACATCATGGGTCCTATGGCTCGTACCGGAGCACTTGTTCGCCCAAGCGAATGACGTCGCCTGGCTGGATATCGCGATCACCGCGTAGCCGCACGTAGGTTCCGTTCGATGAATTCTGGTCTTCTAAGCGTACTTTACCCCCGACCCGAGACACCAGAGCATGCCGCCGAGACATGAATTCGTCGTCGGGGAAGACGATGTCGCCTTCTTCTCGGCCCAGCAAAATTTCTGAGCGGCTTAGATGCCAAATGTCACGACTGACCGCTGCCGTCGTGAGCTGGCGCAGGCGTCCCCAAGATTCGCGCGGAATGCTTCCCAACACACGCACCCCCTGCTCACTGACCGCGGGTTGATCTCGCTCGTCGCTCAGGAGCAGCTCGAAGCGGATCAGCTCGCGGCCAACGAAGAAGACATCGCCAGCCTGCAGCTCATGTGGTTCGCGGAGCTGCCAAAACACACCGTTTACGGTATCGAGCGCCCGTACCTTGATGCCGCTCAGGCTCGGGGTGAGCCGAACGTGACGAGCGGCCAGATACGGATCATCGGCAAAGCAGCGGTGGGTGGTTCGACCCAGATCGCAGCTTTCACCGCTCAAGGTCAGCACTTCACCGTCGCTACCATCGCGCCGCAAGAGCACCACGCGACCGCGTAAGCCTTTGTCGCGCCCAACGATCGGTTCAGCGCTCGGGCCGCGCTGCGCAGCCGGGATGGATGCGGCGGCTTGCGGCCTGACTGGGGCCTGCGGCGGATTGCTTCCTCGTCGAGGAGGTGCTGGTCGCGAGGCAGCTTCCGGAATGATCCGATTGCCACAGTGCTGACAGTACATAAAACCCGCTGGCGTCGGATGTCCGCAGTGCCCGCAGGCGATCTTGGTCTGAGGTTGGCGCTTGCTGTTCAAGTTCTGCCCGCAGCTTCGACAGAATGACACAGAGACTGGATTCGAAGCGCCGCAGCTCTCGCAGGGGGCTTGGTCCGTGCTGGCGACCTGTGGCAATCCGTGCAGTCGTTCGTCGTTGGCTGGCGGCTTGTCTGACGGCAAACCGCCAGAATCGATGCTGCCCACAGGCAGCGCTCGCAGCGCCAAGAGTGGTTCAGCCGGCGCAGCCGGGATCGAGGTCGCCGCCGCTGTCGAGCCGACGCTACCCACCACTGCCCCACCGGGACTGTCAACCAGGCCATCGACCGACCTGCCGCAGTCTTGGCAGAACAGCGCGCCGTCTCGATTGGCTTTTCCGCAGTTCTTACACCGTGCCATCGCGAGGTAACCGGGATCTTGCTCTCCCTATATTAACTAGACAGTGAAGGGGCGAGCCAAGCCCAAAATCCGGGTTTACACCGCTCCGCCCCAAAATATTCCCAGCAAAGGTCGCGGTCCGGGCCGCCAAGGTCGCGCTGACTGTTTACAGGGTGATGCTAGGTGCGCTAAAACCTCTATCCCTACATGAGTCGAAGCGCACAGGATGGAAGCTCTGCGGAGCGCGTCGAGATGCCGATCCGGCAAAATCTCGACGGAGCAGGGCCGCCGGTGGCGATGCAGTGGCCCCGGTTTACACGTTGGCAAAGGCTCGTTTTTGGCCTCTCCTGCTGGCGTGGTGTGGGAATGCTCGTCGCTGCGCTCGGGTTGGTGGGAGCGCTGCCCGGTTGTATGGGGCCGGTCGCCAAGGCTCCCTATGCTCGACGGCTCGGCTCGGGAGAGGCTGGCAGCCTGATCGGGCCGTTTGATGGCCAAGTCATCGATCAAAGTACGGTAACTCCGTTGAGCAGCGCGCTGGTCATCGGGACGTGGGCGTTTCAAGAGGCTGGTGGCATTGCGGTGCCCGAATCGGCCTATTCGGTGACAACGGTCACTGGCAGCGATGGTAGCTACTCACTACCGAGTCTCCCGGCGGGTCGTCAGTTTGCCGGGCTGCTTCGCCGCTTCACGCTGGTCGTCTACAAAGCCGGATTTGTCGGTTATCGATCGGATGTCCGGTTCGACGATCGCTCACCGCGTCACGACTTCGTGCAGCGGGGCAACGTGGTCCGGCTTGATCGCTTTCCGCAGGGAGAGTCGCACGCACGGCACTTGGTGTTTTTAGGCAGTGGTGCTGCGCTGCGTGGTGCCGCCCAAGCCGAGATCATTCAGGCGGGGCTAGAGCTGCAAGAATCGGCACCCCAGTTGGTACCAGATCCGACGGTGACGCTTGCGCCTCCGGCTGCTTCGGAGTCGAGCGGCACTCACTGATTGGCAGTTTTGCCACTGGTAGGGAAGGAACTTGAAGTTGCGGATGCGGCTTTCTCGACGATGGAACGGGGCAATGGCGGTGGCGGCAGCGGTCGCAACGACGGTGCCCGCCCACGGATATGAGGGTTCCACCACGCTGGCTGGGTTGACCGAACAGGCGGCGCTGCAATCTCGACTGCATCGCCGGGTCGTTGAGCGGTTTGCGCTCTCGCTCGGTATCTTCGAACCCCTGCGGTTGGACCCAGCGACGCTTTCTACCGATCGGGCCCGCAACTTGTTCGTGCGGCTGAGCGCGCTTGATGCGGGGCAGGGTCATGCGCCGGAGGTGCTCACGCGCAAAGGTGGGCAGAGCTTGTCGCCGCTGCGTCAGCATGTACTGGGCTGGCTGGCGGCAGGAACGGTGCTGGAAACCCATCCAGCGCTGCGGGTTCGTCACCACTTCGTGGATGCAAAGAGTGGCGCCGGGCTGCGTCGACAACCGGGTGTCACAGCGGCAGCGGCCTCGACCGATTCGGTGCAGCAGGGAATTTCGTCGCTGCGGCAGTTGTTTTCGGGTGCCGCGATGGACGGCACGGGCCTGGCTGCTCCTGACTGGATTGAGTCGGCCGACAACGATTTGGGGCTGACCGTTTTTGGGGATGCCTATGAGCGTGCCGTAACGGCGGAGACCGTGGCGGCTCGTGAGACGGCGCTGGTGGAGGCACTGCTGTCCGCAGGTGCGATGCTGGCGGTGCTAGAGCAGGTCGGTGATCCGGCCTACGTTCATAACGATCTACACGCGGTGCTGGCGGGGCGATATTCGAGCTATGTCGCGGAACACTACGGCCGGGCCGGGGTGCCGCAGCCGGATCTGAAGCTCGAGCTTGCGCCACCACAGCGGTTTCGAGATCTGGTGTTCGATGGCAAAGGCGGCGGACTGGCAGAGCGGACCGCGCAGAGCTATTTGTCGACGGACTCGATCTCGCGCAAGGTGCTGCCGGCCGGGACCAAGTTGGTCGGGCAGGGCGGTTACTTGTCGACTCCGTGGGCCAAGCACTGGCTGGCCTGGACGCAGCAGCGCGCTTCGGAGGAAGGCGAGTCGTCGCACAGTGCGCTGTTTCTCGATGATCGGTGCTTTGCCGACTATGCGAGTGCGCTGCTGCCTGCGGTGGGCAAGTTCGCCCAGGTCGGGCTCGACTTTCTGCTGCGCGGCGATCTGCGGCTGTCGTTTTCGACTGAATCGGGGTTGGTGATCAAGCTACTCGATGAGCAGCTCGGTAGCGGCAACTTGACCGTGCTGGGGGAAAAGGCGTCGGGTGAGCGAATCGTGCTCAAGACGCTGTCGACCCTGCCATCGCGTCCCGGTGTCTTGGGAACCGTGCCGCTCAGCGAGGAATCGGTCAAAGACTACGTACGGCTGGTGGTGCTGTGGAAAGGCCGCGATCACAACGGCCAACACCTCGTGACCTCGTCCCAGCTTGGGCTTCGCAAGACCGAGCCGGTGGCCCCCGCAGCCCCCGCCCCCGAGGCTGCCAGCGAGTAGCTTACTTATCGAGATCGGCGGCCAGCTCGGGGCGATGGTTGCTGGCGACGCCCCAGCGCGACTTTTTCCACTGGCCTTGATAGGCCATCCACATCCCCATCGCATCGGTGACAAAGCGCAGCGCCAGTGGCTCGGTTTGGTTGAGCTCGTGCTGTTCGCCAGGATCGTCCTGACCGTTGTAGAGCTTGACCTGACCCGAGCCTCCGACCCACAGCTTGTAGCGACTGAGCCGCATCACATGGGCTAGCTCATACTGGCTGGCGATCGCTGGGCGGGGATAGCCTTGACCCATCCCTTGCGCCACCGAGATGAGCGACTCGCCTTGCACATCCTTGGGAATCGGCTGCCCGAAGGCCTCGGCCATCGTCGGCAGGATGTCCACCAGCTCCGTACCTTCCTCGACGACTTTGCCACCTGGGAACAGCGGTGGGTAGTAGATCCACAGCGGGATGTGAATCAGCTCTTGGCGGAGGGACTGACCGTGACCGATGCGACCGTGATCCCAGAACTCTTCCCCGTGATCGGAGGTGTAGATGATCATCGTGTCGTTTTCGTGCCCGGTCTGCTTGAGCAGCTCGAGCAGCTTGCCGAAGTGATGATCGTTATAAGAGATGTCGCATTCGTACAGGGCCAGCACGCGCTGCCGATCCCGCGCCGTCACCGTGAGCTGTCCAGCGACGATTTTGTCGAGCTGCGGGTCCATGCAGCCCTTCATAAACGGCCCATTATAAGGAGTGGGATCGTACTTGGAGATCCATGGCTCATAGGCCCGCCACGAGACGTGCGCGTCGATGGTGCCCAGGTACAAGAAGAACGGCTTCGACTTGCCTGGGCCTTTTTCCAGAAACTGTTTGGCGTCTCCGACTAGCTCGGCGCTCTTGAGCCCGCCACCTTCGTGGATGTGGTTTTTGAGAACATCCCAGCCATCGCCAAAGCCCCAGCGCTTGGTGATGTAGCCATTGGCGATATGCGCGATGGTGTACAGCCCGGCTTGCTTCATCACCTCGGGAATGATCGTGAAGCTGTCTGGCAGGACCGCTTTGTCCGAGATGAACTTGTGAGTGGCCGGATACAGGCCGGTAAACAGCGAGGCATGGCTGACCCGTGACTCGTTGCCCTGTGAGTACGTCACCGCAAAGCGAGTCGCCCGTTTTGAAAACTCATCGAGCACCGGCGTGTCGACCCGCGAGTTTTTGTTCCACAGCTTGAACTTGTCTGCGCGGGTATCGTCGGACAGCCAGAACACCACGTTGCGCGGCTTTTCCAGCTTGAGCGGCGGGGGGGACGCACCTCCAGCCAAGAGCTGGGCTTTGTCGATCGCGAGCTTGTCACAGGAGCCTTCGGCGCGGAGTCCAATGCGGCGAATCTCTCCGGCATGGCTGGTGAGCGAAAGGGGGACTCCGTCCAGGCTGGCGGTCTGGCTTGCACCACGCTGACCGGGTTGGGGACCATCGACCGTCACTTTGAGGGAACAGGCACCGCCCTCTCCTTTGACAGCCAGCGCGCCGCCCTTGGGAACGTACGCATAGTAATGAAGCGCGCCGCCTGCCGGAATCAGCAGCCTCGACCCATCGGAAAGTTTGGGCAGCGGAGCGTTCGCTGGGGGAGTGCTGCCGCCCACTTGAATCCACTCCACGGCTGCTGCCGCTTTGTGGGAACCCGAACCGCCACCGAGCGCGAACGTGCCGCTCTGCGCAAAGGTCAAGCTGAGCGTGTTTTCCCCCGCGTGGAGTGAGTCGGCGGGGAGTGGCACGGTGACCAGTTGCCAGCCTTCGTTGAGCGGAACCGCCGCGCTTGATTTGCCACCTACGCTGATCTTGAGCGAGGACTTGCTCGGGCTCTTGAGCGATAGGAAGACCGCTTGATTCTGGGTCTGACCCGGGTGTAGTGGCACCTGCAGCTTGGCCGCCGTCGTGGGCAGGGCGACTTTTTTGCCATCCACTTCCGAACGCAGCTTCCAACTGGCGGTCGGGCGTCCAAAGTGGGCATAGCGCGCAAAGCCTGCCGAGCCACCGAGCAGCACGAGTCCCCCGCGCTGCTCGATGTGCGCCAAGGTTCGGTTCGCATGCAGATCAAAGACCGGATGTCCCGTTGGCACCACTGGCGCTGCGGTTTGGCCAAAGGACGCGGATGCGAAAAGAAACGGGGCCAGGCTAGCGCTCAGGCTCCACAGCCAGCATCGATTAAGACCACTCAACTTCGTTCGTCCTCCCAAAAATAATTCGCAAGGTCGGGGAACATACACGCAGGTTGGGCCGAAAACCAAGACAGGGGGCACAGCATTTTGGCCACTCAGCTACACAACATGCTGCACATTTGTTCGGGCTCGCTGGGACATCTTGTGTGGCTTGCCCGTCCGAAAACTGAGGTTCGCTGTGCTGTGCCGCAACAGCGGTCGGGGGGGTGGCGGGCTCAGCGCGGCGCTGAGTGCGACGCCAAAATTGAGAAATCGTGGGATTTTAGGTCTTTACAAGTTCCCCGTGGCTATTGCCAAATGAGAGGTACCTAAATGGCGAGCAAGCATCCGCGCGGCCTTTACGTACTTTTCTTCACGGAGACGTGGGAGCGCTTCGGCTTCTATTTGATGCTGGCGCTGTTCACGCTCTACCTCACCGAGTATTACAAGATGTCCGAGGCTGAAGCCTCCAGCATCTACGGCGCGTACATGTTCTTTGTGTACCTGACGCCGTTCTTCGGTGGAATCCTGGCGGACCGGGTCTTCGGTTACACCCGTGCCATCTTGAGCGGAGCAGCGCTGTTGGGCGCTGGCTATCTGGTCTTTTCGATCCAGAACCAGACCGCGTTTTATGCCGCGCTGTTTCTGATGATCATTGGAAACGGCCTGTTTAAGCCCAACATCTCGACGCTCGTTGGGAACCTGTATCCGCAGGGCGACTCCCGACGCGACTCGGCCTTTTCCATCTTCTATATGGGAATCAACCTGGGCGCGCTGTTTGCGGGTCCGGTCGGCGAGTTTATGCGCACCAAGTTTGGCTGGTCGATGGCGTTTGCGACCGCCGGGGTGGGCATGGCCTTTTCGTTCATCATCTTTGCGGCGCTGCGCAAGCACGTGACGCTTGGCGATACGCGGTCCTCGGTGGCGGCGGTACTAGACATGCCTCTGCCCGCTGAGTACGAAGACCGTCCCGACCCGCCTCATGTCGAGCGGCAGCGGATCATCGCCCTGACCATCATGTGTTTGATCGTGATGTTCTTCTGGATGGCTTTCCATCAGAACGGAACCTCGCTGACGTTCTGGGCTCGCGACAACACCGATCGAATGCTGCGCCTGGGCTCGTGGTCGTGGGAGATTCCGCCCGGGGTGTTCCAGGCCTTCAACTCCGCGTTCATCATCATCCTGACCCCGATAGTCGTCCGCTTTATGACCTTTCTGCGCGCTCGCAACCTGGAGCCGAACACCCCTGCCAAGATTGGCATCGGCATGCTGCTGACCGGCGTGTCGTACGGGATCATGGTCATTGCATCGTGGCTTGGCGGAGATCACGGCAAGGTGAGCATGGGTTGGCTGATTGGCTGCTACTTCGTCATCACCATTGCCGAGCTGTTCCTCTCGCCGATGGGCTTGTCGATGGTCACGAAGCTCGCGCCACGGCGGATGACGGCGATGCTGATGGGCGTGTGGTTTATCGCTACCGCGATTGGCAACTATCTATCAGGGTTCATTGGTCGCTACTGGAAGCCTTGGAAGCACTCCGAGTTCTTTACGCTGCTGGTGGTGACTTCGTTGTTTGCGGCCTGTCTTCTGCTATCGCAGTACCGTCGACTCAAGCTGGCAATGCCCCCCGAAGGTCCGCCTGAAGACGACAAGAAACAAGCCGATCCTGAGCCAGCCGTGGCGGCAGTCGCTGACGCTGGCTACTAGTCCCGCTCCGAGGTCGTTTGCGCGGAGATCCTGGACCACTCCTCTATACGTAGGTGTGTCGCCGTGTCTTCCGTCGAATCTGTCGCGCTAGGTGTCCTCTCTAGCACTCCTGCGGTCACATCCACAGAACAGTACGTCATCGGGCCGTTCCTGAATCAGGGCGGCATGGCGACTGTGTTTTTGGGCAAACACATTGGCCGCACCGGAATCACGACGCCGATTGTGCTCAAGCGGCTGCGCTCGGAGTTCACCCACGTTCCTGCGCTCCGGGCTCTGCTTCTGGCGGAGGCTGAGCTGCAATCGCGACTGCTCCATCCGTGCATCGTGCGGACCACCGACCTCGTGGTACTCGATGGCGAGTACTACTTGGTGATGGAGTACGTGCGCGGCGGTGACTTGCAGCTTTTGCTGCGACGAGCGCGGCGGCGTGGTCAGCGTTTTTCGGCAGCAGCGGCGCTCTATATCGTGCGTGAAGTGCTGCAAGCGTTGGCCTATGCGCACGAGCTACGCGACCCCCAGGGTGTTCCGCTCGGCGTGATTCATCGCGACATCTCTCCGGCCAACATCCTGATTTCGGGCGATGGCGAGGTGAAGCTGTCAGACTTTGGGATCGCCCAGACTTCTACGGCCGAAGCGAGTCTGCGTTTGCGCGGCAAGGTTGGCTATATGTCTCCCGAGCAAGCGCGGCAAGAGGAGCTCGATCCGCGCTCCGATCTGTTTTCGCTGGGCACCGTTTTGTATGAGCTGCTCACTGCCAAGCGTCTGTTTGTGGGACAAGAAGGAGAGAGCGCCAATCGGGTGTATGCAGCACCGATTCTGCCGCCGTCGGCACTCTGTCCGAACCTGCCTCGGGACGCCGATGCGATCGTGCTGCGCGGTTTGGCTCTCGACAAAAGTGAGCGGCCTCACTCGGCACTGCAGTGGTACGAAGAGCTGCTGGATCTATCGCGTCGGCATGGGCTGTGGATGGATCGGGCCGAGCTGGGAGTCCATCTGCGCTCTCTGCTGGGCGATGAACCAGAGTCGTGGCGGCTTCTGGAGGAGCGGTCGGGAACAGCGCGGATTCCGTCCTTCCTAGAAGAAGAAGACATGTGGGAGGACAGAGCAGGCGAGGGCACGATGGGAATCTCGGTGGTGAGGACGCTCGAGTTTGTCGCGCTCAAACCAAGTGAGGTAGCACCACTTCACTGCGACGTCACAGCGCCCGTACCCAGGCAGACAGAGCCCTCTGTTTCGGCGGTGCTTCCGGTGGCACCGGCCACCCGCATTATTTTAGAGACCGCACCGCTGCGCCTGGTGGATTCCCTGCACTTGCCGGTGGTGCGAGTCCTGGTTTTTTCGGTCCTGTCTTTGCTCGCGGCTGCGCTGGTGTGGCTTTTGCTGCGGTAGCGATTTCGTCGCTCGGGACGCGCTTCGTTCCAGTGTATGGCGACGTCGCAAAGAATGCGCTCCTACCAATTGACAGGTTTTTCGGCGACGTGCTCTAATACTTCGGTGAATGATAAGCGCTGGCAGGATCTCACCGGGGTGGTGGCTGCCCTGGCTGCGGACAGCATCTTGATCCAGCGGCGCATGGATCAGGTGACCGAGTTACAGCGCGAGCGGTTTGTCGCGCTCTTGGCTGCGACTCCCGATTTGGTACGGAGTCTGCTGTTGCCCTTGGTACCGCCGACGCAACTGGTCAAATCGCATACGGTGAGCTGTTCGCTGCGGATGACCAAGACCCACTCGGCGTCCGGTTCGATCATGGTGTCGCCGATCAACCTGGGCCACGCGCTGCTGTACGAAACCAGCCCCTCCGAGCAGTCGTCCTTGACCATCGAAGTTCAGTCCATCCCGAAGCAGGCCGCCAAGCAGAAGCACATCTGAGGAGCCTTCTATGTCGAACAAGATCATTGAAGATTTGACGCATATTCCCAACATCATTGCAGGCCTAGGGCTGAGCATTGCGGAGGCGCAGCGGCATTTCGATCTCGACTACCTACAGTCGGTCGAGCGGCTCCTGGTGATGGCGCAGTCGATGTTAGGAGGCCAAAAAAGTCTTCCTGCCACGGCGGGAAGTTCGTCGACGGCGACCACAGAGCTGACCGCAGAAGAGCGCAAGCAACAAGAGCAGTTTCAGGCGCTCTTTAAGGAACTCCTGATCGCGGTGGCCCCGAGTCGCTACCAGTTCACAGAGACGACGCTTACCGTGAAACTAGATCTCGCGCAGCACATCGATGTATCCGCTGGGGTGGGCTTGTCTGCTGGAATCGGCGGCGTCGCGATCAACGCCGCGCTGAGCATTGGCTACGGCAGTGACTACCGAGGTGCTGCGGAGTGTAAGACCATCCTGCAAGCGGTCCCAGCCGATCAAGCGACGCTGCGGCTCCTGCTCGATCGTGCCAAGGACTTGTCGGCCAAGGATCTGAGCATGCCCGAGCGCAGCAAGGTAGATAGCGCAGTGCTCGCGCAGACCGGCAAGATTTACGAGCGCATTGTCGGGTGTCCGCCCGCTGCCGTTAGTGAAGGCAGTGACCCCGATACCATCGAAGTCAAGGCACCGCCTCCCGTTGCCAATCCATCGCGCAACTCCAAGACGCCTTAGGCCATCGCTGCCTTCCCTTCTGCCATGCCGACCGATACCACCCACCAGACTCTGATCCTTCAGCTTCGTACCGAGATAGACCGGCTCTATGATAGAGCCGCTGATCCCGGAAGCAGCCAGTTTCGCAGCAAGTATGATGAGGTCGCGACCCTTTGGGAGAAGCTGCGCGACCTGACCAGCAAGTCCCAAAGTGGCGACATCGCAGATTTTTTCGACGCGATTGGCAGCGGTGTGATTGGCGCGCAGAAGCGGCTCGACCGAGCCTCTGAGGAGTATGTCCGAAGCGCTCTGTACGTCAGCCCAGATGGCACTGAGGACGGGAGTTCAGCATCGGCTACACTTCCTGCCAACGCGTCGATGTTTCGGATTCCTCGCGTGACCGCAGAGCTGAAGTGTTCGCTCGAAACCAACCACGATAAGAAGCTAAATCTAATCTTCTATTCCGACCGCAACGATGTCCGCGAGCTGCACCAGCAGACCATTTCACTCGAAGTGGTGGCCGTGCCAGTACCGCCCGACTATCTGAACCAACTAAAGACCCGCGAGCAAGCGCAGGAGCCTTCCGATGAAGAACCAGAAACTGATGAGGACCGAAACAGTCCCATCGGCGGTTCCGGCGCAAAAGTCCCGCAGATTTTCTCTCTGTCTAGCGATGAACCCGAGGAACCAGCAGCGCTAGATAGAATCACCCAGTCCATGGCTCAGCGTCTGACTGAGGCAGACTCTCATAAAGAGTCATCTCATATGCCTACTATTGACAGTGCGATGGGTTCGTCATCCCTGCCAGCGGTGATGGTTCAGAACTTTCTGCAACAGAAACTCAGTGATGGGAGCGATCGTCGCGAGGTCAAGGAGCTACTGGAGAAGCTGGTGGAAAAGGCCGATCCCAAGCAGCTCAAGTCGCAAGGTCTGGCAGATGTTCAGCGTCGACTATTGCCGGCGTGGGAACGTGCGCTGGTGTTTACCGATGCGCACAACACGCGCTTTGTGCTGTTGGCGATGACCGACAAACAGCCCCGACTCCTACTGTGGCAGCTTGTGCTACGCCCCGCGTCTTTGCGACTCCTGTACAAGCTTCCCAAACAGAAGCAGTTCCAGCAGGAGCAGGCTCGCTTGCAGCGATTTGTTGCTGGGCTTGGTGACGCACAAGCTGCGGCGCGGCGCATAGACGGATAACCGATGGCGGATGTGCTTGCTCCGCTCGAAGAACTGCCCGCGACGACGGCGGCGCTGATGTCGGCCACGCTGCGAGCCGGGCAACACCTGACGGTCCAGAGTGCAGAGCGGCTTGCCCAAAGGGCTGGGGGGCCTGCTGATGCACTGTGGGCGATCCGGAAGACCTCGCTCGATCTACGCTTTCTCGTTGCTCGTCAAGGGGAAGAGGTCTTTTTCTTCTTCTTTAAGCGTCAGCTTCCCCAGGTTCGACCGTTGATGGCGCGGCTACAAGCGTGCGTGCAGGCCACCGAAGAGGTGGCTCCTATCGGATCATTGGGAGGGGGGGCTCAGCCCCTGAAGGGACTCCCGCAGCAGCCGATCTACCGTCTGAAAGTGCCTTCGTTTCTGTTTGTGAATCCAACTGCGGCAGAGCTTTCGCAGTATGCCCCACCGGGCACGACCGCCCAAAACGGAGTGCTGTTCCGCGTGGGCAAAACGGGTCGCAGCATTCTGGGAATCTGTCGTCCAGAGTTAGGAATCAAAGCGAAGGTTTCCTATCAAGTGGACGGTGAAGCGCCACGACTGCTGACCAACTGGCCTGTTGAGCCATTCCTGGCTTTGATCGAAACGCTGCGTGACTTCATCGCGGGGGAACAGACCAACAGCACCGAGCTGGATCTCGAGCTTCCCACTGACCCGAGCCAGATGTCCGACGTACACGTCACGCTGTATTGGTTCGTGGAGGCCTTCCGTGCCATGGAGGATGCGCAGCGGGTGATTCCGCCTGTTGAGTCTTCCTCTGCGTCCGCTGCGCTGATCAGACCAAGCTACGGCACCACTTCCTATTCCGCCGAGATCGCGCTGTCCGTCGATTCCAACGGTCGCTTTGCCGCTGCCAAAAGCCAGGATCTGATTTCCCTGGGAATGCACCTGTCGGTTCTGCGAGAAAAAGGGGCCCTGCTGGCACGGATCGCGCTCGACCCACCGGATTTTCTGTGTCAGGGCGCGCTACGTGATGCCTTTCTAGAATCGCTGCGGCAGAGTGCTCCGAAGGAACTCCGCAAGGCCTTGGGATTTGGCGAAGACAGTGCTTGGTCCGATTTTTTGGACAGCGCCAAAGAGCGCTCGGTGGTGTTTCGGATCGCTCGGGATGGCAATACCGATCAAGATGCCGTGGTGCTTCCGGGCACTGTGGCCGGCACCTTTCGGACAGTCATTTTGCGGACCCAAGCGGTGGTTGATGCAAGCGGACCCTCACCGCGTGTGGCGCTTTCGAAAACCGTACGAATGTACGACTCCGCTGCGGGTCAGGCCCAGACCTTGGATGTCGAGACAGTGACCTACTTTATGCGCCTGGCCTCTGCACTACAGAGCTGGCTGCGCGTGATCTAGCGCGTCGCGATCGAGACCCCCAATCCTCGCGTTTACTTTTCAGTAGGCCGATGCAAAACGAATCGATCTGCGGTGCGACAGTAACCGTCACCGCCCATCCTCCCGATCGTATCGAGTACGTGCGGATCGGGGTCACCTGGGGCCGCACTGTCCGCATGTACTGCACCGTCTTCGAGATGCACAAGGACAATCCGTCCGATCACCAGGGTTCCTGCCAGCGGACCTTCTCCAACGGGGACAAGCTGATGAAGGACGCACTCCATGGCGAGCTTGGCGGTGGCTACACGCGGCGGACGAATCCGTTCGGAAGGATGCTCGGACACCTGACAGGCCGCAAACTCGCTGACCTCGTATGGAAGCTCGGCGGAAGTGGCATTCATCTGTCCACCATCGGAAAAGGAGACGGTGCTGATCGTAAACTCTGGTACCGCATGGATGTTGCGAAGGGTATCCTTCATCGATCCATCGCGGCGATTGGCAACGGAAAATACCACTGTGGGTGGGTTTGCACAGACTCCGTTAAAGAAGGAAAACGGAGCCAAGTTGGCAATGCCTTGGGCGGATACGGTCCCGACCCAAGCAATCGGTCGCGGGGTGATGGCGAACGTCATCAGGCGGTAGATCTTGCGTGGCGAAAGCTCGGTGGGGTCAATCTTCATGTCCGAGGAATATAGCGGAGAATCTGCGGCGACTCTGCTTTCCGTCTTTTGAACGGCCCGAAAACGTGGGATAGTGGAGGGATGGATTCCGCCGAGCATGAGGCACTGTGTCGACGCTGTGGCATGTCGTGTCACTTTGCGGTGCCGGTCAATGGATTGGCGGTGGTGATTGATGCGCTGCGCTGCAAGTTCTTGGGTCGCGCCGAAGACGGTCGCTATCACTGCACGGTCTACGAAGATCGCTTCGACCGAGCGCCCTGGTGCCACTCTGCACAGAGTGCTCTTAGCGAAGGATTTTTGGCGCAGGACTGTCCGTATGCCCGGGGAACTGCCGGCTACCGAGGCAAAGTGCGGCTCTCTGCTTCCTTACAGAACATGGTCTTGCCTGCGATTCGCGCCGAGCTGCTGAGGGTCGGTGCGCCGATCGGGGTCGATCCCAAGCTGGTGGCACATTTTCTGTCGGAAGCCGGTGGGACGTACCGGTTTGTGCAGAGTCCGGATGGTAGTCGCTATCTGTTTAGCCGGGATGCACAACCATCCGACGAGCTGATCGGAGTGGACGGAGTGGACGGAGTGGACGGAGTGGACGGAGTGGACGGAGTGGACGCAGCGGAAGAGCAGGACCGGGCCGTGGTGCGAGCGTCCTCGCTACGGGTGCTGTAAGGGTTCCGGTTGTCTGGCAGGTGCGCGGCGCGATACGATGTGACCGTTGATCTTCTGATCTCGCATTTGCAAAGGAGAGTCCCGATGAGCGACAGCGCTGAAGTCCGCCAAGTGATGGAGCAGATCGCCGCTGGCAGAACCTCGAACCTGACCTGTCCGTTCTGTCACAAAGACAAGCTGAAGAAGGGAATGGGTGACTACGGTCCGGTCTTCACTTGTCCTGCCTGCCGTCGCTTCATTGAAGCGCCGATGGATGAGTAGTTCGCACCTTTCCGCATGCCCATCCTCTGGCTAGATACTCTGTCGAGCCAACATGTGAAGCAATATTCAGCGATTACACAGCGCGCTTTGGTCGATCTCTCTGATCGTGGCAGCATCAAATGATGCACAAATCGCGGATGGCTCTGCCGCCACGTCTGTTGGCCTGTGGTTCGCTGTTTGCAGTCAGCCTACTGGGTGGCTGTGGTTCGGACACGATGGGGGTGGATGATCTGGGTCAAGACCTGGCCATGGAGTCGTCGGTTGATCTGGCGATGCCGGATCTGGTTCCTCCCACTCCACAGATCAAGCACGTCGTGCTGATTGTGCAGGAAAACCACTCCTTTGATACCTACTTTGGGCGCTACTGTACGGCCTCCGCTGGTTCCAGTCCGACCTGTACCAGTGGTCCCACTTGTTGCGAAGCAGCGCCGGTGATGGAGGCCTCTGGATCGCCGCCGGTGGTGCTCGATGATGCGCTCAATGCAGGTCGCGATCCCGATCATTCCAAAGCTTGTATGGTCGCCGGAATCAACGGCGGCAAGATGGATCGCTACGTGACAGGGGCGTTCTGTTCCGATGCCCGGAACTTTGCGATCGCTCCGTCTTCGCTGGTCAAGCCGTATCACGACTTCGCGAAGCAGTATGCGCTCGGTGATCGTTACTTTCATTCGGTGGCCGGCGCGTCCTCTATGAACGACATGTACTTTGCGGTGGCCAAGTACGAGTTCACGGACAACGATCAAGTACCGGATGCGAACGGCCGAGGCTGCTGGTATCCGATCAAGACTCCGGTAAGCTACACCGGAAAAAAGACCATCGCCGATGTGCTGGCTTCCGGAGGCCATACCTTTTCGGTCTATGCAGAGGGCTATCAAGCGATGAAGGATGCGGTGCTGTGTCCGTTTTCGCGGCCAGCAGACTGTACCTTTCCGACTCCCTTGGTCACTCCCAACACCTGTGTCTATGATCCGTCGGACTATCCGTTCCAATACTATGCCCAGCTTGCGGACAAGCCGCAGTACATCAGGGATCTGTCGTCCTTCTCGAAAGACATCGCGGCGGGAACCCTGCCGACTTTTTCGTTTGTGAAGGGTACGTCCTATCACACCGAGCATCCCAACTTCGGCAACAAGATCAGCATGGGGGCCGCGTTTGTGCAGGGACTCGTTGGGCAGGTGCTCAGCTCGCAGTATGCAAACGACACGCTGATTTTGGTGACGTGGGATGAAAGCGGAGGCTTCTACGATCACGTGCCCCCGCCGCCCCCGAATCCGATTGACGGACAGGCTTCCGGGCTGCGCGTTCCGTTTCTGGCGATCGGTCGCTTTGCCCGCAAAAATCACGTCTCGCACGTCGTGATGGAGCACTCCTCGATTCTCAAGTTTCTGGAGTACAACTTCCTAGATGGCAAGACCGGACAGCTTGGGAATCGCGACACCAACGTGAACAACATCGGCAGTCTCCTCGATCCCAATCAGACCGGGATCGTCATTCCCGAAAACTAGCGCTCGCGCTGTTGCGCCCACCTGATCGAGTCCGCTCCAGCGCGGCTGCCATCGCTACAGGCCGGAGCCGACGTTCTTCTTCGCAAGCTGTCCAGTTCGATCGTCACCGAGTGCTTCCGATTCGCGGAGTAGGAACCGGAACACCGCGTTGGCCAGGACTTTTTCGCCTCGGGCATTCCATAACCAGCACGCCCAGTTGTTGGCCTGACGATGCAGCGCGGTCCAGCCGAGCCGACGGGCCTCTGCCCCTCCGAACTCTTCGAGCCGCTGATAGGAATCACGAATCTGCGCCCACTCTCTCCACTCATCTAGCCACGGTAGGACGCGCTTATCCGTGGTCCGTTCTTCCAGCTTCGTGGTCGCCGCTTCAAATTGCTCCAGCAGCTCGGCCCGCACCGCCAGCACCGCCTCACCGAGGACGCTCCGATTCGGAATCTGTCCATCAGGGAAGAGTTTGCTGGTCGGCATCGCCCCTTGGCGAAGATAGCTGTGCAGTGTCGCCACCACCTGCGTTCGCAGCGTCTGGAGCGCCTTGTGCTCGCTGCCCGGAATCGTCAGCGTCAGCGCTCGCGTCATCACCATCCGCTCGGTCTCTTTGTCGGCGAGTGCTTGGTCCCACAGCTCTCCCACCTTTCGCAGATGCTCCGGTCGCACCAGATGAGCCTCTCTGCGCCACAGTTGACCCAAAGCCCGCAGCGCCGCAGCAAGTCGTGGTTGGTCAGCCATCGCAGGGCTCGGGTTTTGCGTCGGTTCGGTCACGGTGGGCTTGTGGTCCTGGGCCTGTTCGAGAAGCCGCCACAGATGCTGTTTTTGCGGGGCCCTAAGCCACAGCCAGTACAGCCTATCACGAGACGGTGCTGCCTCTTCCGGCACAGGTACGAACACCTGAGCACAGCCCGCCAAAAACTCGATCAGCGGGGTCTTTTTACACTCTGCCGAAAGCTTGCGAACCTTGCGCCAATCCCCAATCCGGATGAGCTCGACCAGTTGCAGCTCGCAGGCCACCGCCATCGCCCAGTCCGGCTTGACCGTGTCATCGACCGTATCGAGGCAGCGCAAAATGGGCACTGCTGCCGCCAGACCTTCTCGTCGTGCCAGAAGCATCGCCGCCGCCACCAGCGAGGCCGCCCCGCCCGGTAGCTTCTTCTGGTGCGCCGCCAGATATTCTTCGTCGGCGCGTGGATCGTGATGAAGCGGTGCCCGCAAAAGCGCCAGGTTGCCGTAGAGCAGCGCCTGTCCGCGACGATCTGGGGCCAGCCACAGCGAAAGCAGCGCGCCTCGGTAGGTCCACTTGACCCAGCCTTTGGGCAGAAACACCTGTTGGACCAGAAACATCGGGCGCTGTAGCAGCAACAGCAGACCGAGCGGTACCAGCAGCCACTGCACCGCACCGTGCGAAAGCTGGCCTAGCGCATACACCGAGCTGCCGAAGAACAGCAGCCAGCCCGCTAGCCGCAGCGATAGTCGCAGATCCTCGGACTTGGGTTCGGTTTGCTCATCATCCTTGCGCCACAGCTTGCTCAGGATGAGCGCGAGCACAAGCCCGATGGTCAGCAGGATCACTTCTTGGCTCCGAACCCTAGCGCCGACGGGGCATCCGGCCATGGGCCCGGTCCGCCATCCTCGCTACCACCTGCCGCTGCGCCCGGTTCCTCGGGGAGAATCTCGGCGGGAAGCTGCGCCCACAGCTCGTGCAGCAGGCGCCTATGCGGATCGCGTAGCTCGGCCATCGCTTGACGAACCAGCTCGGGTGAGCGCTCGGCTTCCCCGATCGGAGTCTGGTATTTCTTCGAGGAGGGCATCCCCAGCTCGAGCATTCCGAGCAGCTTTTGGCCCTCGCGCTCCAGCTCGGCGCGGGTGCAGCTTGGACGAACCCCGAGGACATAGAACGGATTTTCTAGGAAGCGCTCGCGGCTCATGACCGCACCATGATATCCGCTGCCGTGGTAGGAATCGACCCGCCATGGAACCCGATTCGTCGCCTGACGTTGAGCTTGCCGAGGTGCGGCGTGCGCACCGGCTGATGTACTACATCATCGCGGGGGGGGCGCTGTGCTTTGCGGTGATGGCGCTGTGGCCTGCTCTCAAAGACGGTGAGCTGTGGTCGAGCCGCTACGACTGGCGCTACTTCGAGACGATGACCGAGATGGCCCGCCGCACCGTGCTGTGGTATCGGCAGCTTCCGCTGTGGAATCCCTACTCATGCGGTGGCGAGGTCGGGCTGGCCAACCCGCAGTCCCTCGATGGGGCACCGACGTTTTTGCTGGTGCTGCTGTTTG
>CALLYL010000516.1 GCA_937859535.1 uncultured Myxococcales bacterium | reverse complement strand
GAGCAGGCGTAGCGCCCGTGACGTCTGCACCAGCACCCCAGCGAGCGCTGTGTCCTCGCTGACGGTCGCGGTGATGTCCATGAGGACGATGTGGGCCCGCTGCTGCTGCGCGCCATCGAGAGCGGCCTCCAGGATTTGACTCGCCCGCTGTCCATCCATGCTGCCGTGCAGAGACATCAGCAAGATACCCGGCATGATCGGGATGACTGGGGTCGAAAGCTCGGCCAACCGCTCCGACTGCATCCGAATCACCTCGGCCTGCAAGGAGGCCTGCAATTCCTGGTTCCGCTGCCGCTCGGTCAGCTCGATGGTGAGCCGTTCGTTCGCCTCACGCAGTTCCCGGGTCCGCTTGGCGACATCCGACTCCAGCTCCGCGTTGGCCTTCTCCAGCGCGGCAGTGACCCTGTGAACCCGGGCGTACAGCTCCGCGTTTTCGATCGAGACCGCTGCCTGCGAGGACAGCATGCGAAGCAAATCGATGCGCTGCGGGGTAAATGCTCCGTAAGCGACGTTGTTCTCGAGATACAGGACTCCTTTGGGTCGTCCTTGGTTCGCCAGCGATATGCAGGCAATCGAGCGCGGTAGCTGACGGACGATGTAGGGATCACCGGCAAATCGCTCGTCCCGGCATGCGTCATCTAGGACAACGGACTCTGAAGTTCGCGTGACATACCGAACCACCGTCAGCGCCAGTTCCGTACTCTCTTCAAGCGGAACGCCGGTGCCGACCCGGGTCTGCACGGACGCATCTTGAAAGGATGCATAGATCTCGTAGGTCTTCGCATCATCGGGACGTGCCAGGATCAAAAAGCCCCGCTCAGCGCCCGCGTTTTGGACCACAATCCGGAGAATCCGGTCGACCACATTCTCGATCACAAACTCACGCGACAGCATCTGCAACGCGGTGACAAATGCCAACAGGTCTGCCTGATCGATCGCCGCGAGCGTTCCTTCCGCTGGCAGTGCCTTGTACTCCGGTGCCGTCGCTTCCACCGGAATCAGGAAGGGATAGCGCTCCGTCAGTCTGCGGACCTGCGCGAGCGCCCCCCAGCGCGCATAGGCATAACAGGCGTCGGTCATATAGGCGCGAGCAATCCGCTGTCTACCAAGGGCCAGATAGAACTTGGCACACAGCTCGCTAGCGAGCGCCAGATCCCGAGGCCAATCGGATTCCTGAGCTGCGGAAATCGCTTGGTCGTATCGCTCCATCGCCTCTGAATGGTTGCCATCCCGTCGCGCCTTTTCAGCGAGCACCAGTCGGTATTTGTGCAGGTAGTTGGCCGGGCAGGCCCGCGCCCAGGTCGCTAGCTGGGTCAGGCACTGGTCAAGCAGTTGCGCTCGCGCTCCGGCATCCTCCGCAGACTCCGGTTGCGAACACCCGAGAATCGACAGCGCAGTAAAGAAGCGAGCATCGGGCGTAAACGCGATCGACGCCATGGCTGCGGTCCGCCGCAGAAACGGAAGCGCTCCTTCCGGATTTTCATCCAAGAAGAGCAGCATTCCCTTTGCCATGTTGTAGAAATAGATGGCAAAGGACATGTTTGCGTTCTCGATGGTGCGCACGAACTCGGCTTCGGTCCACTGATCATCATCGAGCGTTCGCGGACTCCGGGTTCGTCGTTCCAGACAAGCGATGGTCTGCCGAACGATCGTCTGCGTCGCCGCTGCTGCGGCCAGCTTGTGTTTCTCCAAAAGCGCCAGCATCCGCAGACAGTCCTGACGCACCTCGCTGATTGGCTCACCGAGCAGAATCCGAGCGATGGAGCGATGAGAACAGGTATAGGACAGAAACATCATGTCCCCGGACTCGAGTCCGGCCACATAGGCTCGCTCCAGGTAGGGCAGCAGCTCCCGCCAGTGCATGGAGTAATGGGACACCGTCGTAAAGTAGAAGCCGAGCATGCAGGCTTCCTGCACCCCTCCGCGCTTGGCATGCAACGAGAGCGCGAGTTTGACCAAGGCATGAGCCTCTGCAAATCGCTCGGTGCTGCTGGCGAGTACCGCACCTAGCAGAGCGTAGGCCGCAGCGGACTCCTCACTGGGTCCATGACGGAAGGAGAGGTTGGCAGCGAGCGCAGTCAGAACGTTGCCAAGTAACGGAGTGTTGCCGAAAGCCGACAGAGCCACATGACGGCCAAGTCGCAACACAGCGCGCATCTCGGGGGATGCCATGGAGGGTGCAGAGGCCAGCTCGTCCAGGGTCCGCTCGCTCATATGGCTGCGCACTTCATCTAGCGCTCTTGCATAGTCGGCGCGCAACTCCGGCTCTGTGTCCGCGACCGCGATGCCACTTCTGCGGAGCGCACCGAGCCCCGCTTTGACCGCCGCATCTGGTCGTCCCAGCGATGCGTCTAGGACTACCCGGAGATCGGATGCCTGTAGCAGCTCGAGCGTAGTCTGGGACTGAGCAAGCAGCGTGGTGATCGTCTGCTCTGCCTGCCCATGCGCCCTGGCCAGCATGGCGCACTCTGCCAGTTCTCTGTGTAGCGCAAACGCCAGCTCATGGTCGCTCTGAAAGCTCAGCGGAGTCAGGACAGAGACCCCCGCCGACAGAATTTGATACGCGGACTCATGCGCCGCTGCGGCCTTCGCCTGCCGGCCCGCTTGCAGATCGAGCTGTGCCAGCTCTCGCCGTTCGTCCGGGTCCGTCAGCAGATCTCGTCCAATGTTGAGATGAGCGACCAACTCGAACAGCTCGTCCCCTTCGCAGTGGTGAGTTCTGTGTTGTAACAGACGTCCGATCCTCAGGTGGAGGGCCGCCCGATCCTTCGGTTCCACCCGCGCATAGGCCGCTTGCTGTACGCGATCGTGCAGGAAGCGATAGACCACTTTGGTAGTTGCTCCCTCACTAAGAGAAGCGCTGTGGACATACCGATAGTCACTGCTCTGCGGAACGATGATGCCTTCCGCCAGTGCCTCCCACAGAGCAGCGGCGCTCTGCAGTGGAGAGTCCTCACAGATCGTCGAAAGGGTCTGTAGATCGAAGCGGTGGCCGATGCACGAGGCCAGACTCAGCACCCTCTGCGTCTGCCGCTGTAGCCTGTCGATTCGAGAGGTCAAAAACTCAATCACATTGTCCGTTGCCGCAGCCTTCCGCACGCTCTCGAGATCCCAGTGGTAACCGTGCGTGGACTGGTCATAACCGAGGACTCCGTCCCGATGCAGAGCAGTCATGAGCTGGATCAAAAAGAAGGGGTTGCCCAGCGTCTTGTCGAACAGGAGCGATCCCAGGGGTGCTGCACGCTCCGGCAGAATGTCCAGCGCATCGGCCACAAAGCGTCCCACATCGGTTCGATCCAGAGGGCCTAGCTCGATGGTGTGGACCTTCGCTCTGGCGCTTACCTCTCGCATCGCCATCGTCAGCGGATGCGCGCCATCTACCTCGTTACTCCGGTAGGCGCCGATGATCAACAGGTGCTTGCTCTCGCCTTCCTGGAGAAGAGACACCAGCAGTTCCAAAGAGGCCAGATCGACCCACTGGAGGTCATCCAAGAACAGCACAAGCGGTCGCTCCAGCACCGAGAATACGTGGAGGAAGCGCTGAACGCTTCGCATAAGCCGACTACGCGCTGCGGCTCCCTCCATCTGCGGGACACTGGGTTGTGGACCCATGATCATCGTTAGATCGGGAATGAGATCGACCAGAACTTGTCCGGTGGTTCCGAGCCCTGACTGAATCTGTTCGCGGAAGAGATCGAGCGAGGAGGAGGGCTCCATCAAGAGCTGGCGGCACAGGTCGCGGAAGGCGGCGGCGAGCGGCGCATACGGCACGCTGCGATTGAGTTGATCGAACTTGCCGCTGACGAAGAAACCGTGCGCGCCGGTCAGCGCCTTGTGAAGCTCATGGACCAGCGAAGACTTTCCGATACCGGAGTAGCCCCGGACCAACAGGAGCTCCGCAGTCCCAGTACTCGCCCGCTCCCATGCCGCATACAGTGCTTGCTGCTCTGCCTGCCGACCGTACAGCTTTTGCGGCAGATGGAGCGCGCCACCAGAGTCACTTTTTCCAAGCGAAAAAGGGGGAATCACAGCGCCCTGAGCAAGCCTTGCAAGACACTCCTCCAAGTCGCTGGCCACACCGCCCGCATACTGATAACGGTCCTCGGCATTCTTCTCAAGGAGCCGCATCACCAGATCCGATACGACCCGTGGCAGCGCTGGCACCAGCTCATGGGGGGGCACCGGTCGTTCCGCCAAGTGACTGTAGACCAGCGCCATTACATCTTGGGAGGAGAATGGAGGGGTGCCCGTGAGAAGCTCATAGAGCACAACTCCCAGTGAGTACAGATCGCTACGTGGGTCGGTGCGGCGGTTCATGCGCCCGGTCTGTTCGGGAGAGACATAGGTGGGATTCCCTTCGAGCGCACAAGGACCAGAGATCGGCTGACTCTCCTGCGACAATCGGGAAGCGATTCCCAATCCCGAAAGTGCCACCATGTGAGCGTCCGCATCGACCAGGATGTTCTCCGGACAGATGTCGCGGTGGATGATGTGGTGCCGATGGATTCGTTCGAGGATCCGCGCAGTCTTCGCAGCCATGTTCAGAGCCTGCGCCAGCGTGAGTGGACCGGCTGCAAGCCTCATCCGCAGCGGCACGCCAGCGGGGTCATTCCAGAGCAGCACCAGTCCATGCCCTCGCTCGACCAGCGCAACTGGCTGGATGATGCCATCTAGTGCAAGCTCCTTTTCGAGCGCAAACTCGTGACGGAGTCGGGCAAGCTCGCTGGGACTTGGGTGTTCCTCGGTAAGAACCTTGGCGAGGACTCGCAAGCCGTCGTCGTCCCTGTGTCCGCGGTAGAGCGCGGTCGATGCGGACTGACTGATCCGCTGGGGCAGCGTGTAGTGGGGCAATGTCAGCATAGGCAGGGTGTCGCTTTCAAACCGCAGAGCGGGGCCATTTAGGGTACCACATCGCCGCTCCACGCAATGGACGAAGTGACCACATAAGACCTGAGAATGAGCGAGCTGGTGCCGGGGCCGCGATCTTCCGGTAGCTCACCCGCGCTTCGATCGTTGACTTGATTCGCGACAGAACGATCTGCTCCTCTGGATCATCCACCAAGATGCGAT
>CALLYL010000515.1 GCA_937859535.1 uncultured Myxococcales bacterium | reverse complement strand
GGGGTGGGTGGGGGACTGGTATCAGGCGAACTATGAGGCGCTGCCGCCGACTGATCCAGTCGGTCCATCGACAGGCCCGTACCGGTTGTTCCGTGGTGGCTCGTGGTCCTACGCCGCGGCGGACGCCCGCGTTGCGAGGCGCATCTACGTCGCGCCCTCGGCTCGCTACGACATCCTCGGTTTTCGTTTTGTGAGGTCTTACCCTTAGCAGTTTTACCCTCTTACCCTCTGCCAAGGCGAAGCCGATCTGGGGGCGAAGCCCGAAACAGAGTGTATGCAAGGCATCCACGAGTAGTGGATGGAATGGGAAGCGAACGCGGAAGCAAAAGCGGACGCGACTGACCGACGAGAAAATCCTTCAAAAAAGGCTTGCGATTCCAAGAGTTTGGGAAGACCGTGCTCTCCTCTTTCCGGCGTAAGCCGGGTCGAAAAATTTTTGGCAGAGGGCGAGCGGATGAAGCTGCGACTGATCACGCTGACGATGAACCCAGACACGGGTGGTTTCCCATCGGAACCGCTCGCAGACATCGAAGGCGAAGTGATGAGCATCAGCGAGCACTTCTTCGTGCATGGGGGAATGCCGCAGCTCCTGCTGATTGTTCACTATCGAGAGAAGACCACAGGGGACCGGGTCCAGCGTGGAAAGTCGCCGGTAAAGCCTGCCGATCCGGGGATACGAGCGGTGCTGTCTGATCCAGAGAAAGTCGTGTTTGATCGCTTGCGTGCGTGGCGGAATGGGAAGGCCCAAAGCGAAGGTGTGCCGCCGTACGTGCTGCTGACAAATCAACAGCTTGGCGACATTGCGAGGAGGCATCCCACCACGCTCACTGAGCTGCGTGAGGTGGAGGGCATCGGAGAGGCGAAAGCGGCCCGGCTGGGGCGAGAGCTACTCGGCATGATGAAGCTGTTTGACGGAGAGCCGCCAGCCCCACCAGACGCACGCGCCGTGCCCACCGGAGCGTAATGGATGTCGGCTGACGTGCCCGTCGTGTTTGCTCGCTGGGAACGGTTCGTTGCGTGGCTGCTCGACCGAACAGAGAAGTTTCCTAGGCGGGTTGCGTTTACGTTTCGGACCCGAATCGACAACCTGGCCCTGGATGTCTTTGAGCGGCTGGTGGAAGCGCGCTATCAGCGGGATCGGGAACCGACGCTGCGACAGGTCAACTTGGACATCGAGAAGCTGCGGCTGCTGCTCCGACTCAGCCATGACCAACGGATTCTCGATGACAAGGCGTTTGCGCATGCTTGTGGAGAGCTTGCCGTGGTCGGGCGCATGATCGGGGGCTGGCGAAACCAGCAGCTTGCTGGGGTGAGCCGGTGACGCCCCGGTTTGCGCGTGTAGCGGCGCTGGGAACGCTCCTGCAAGCCATCCAGCGCGCAGCCCGAGGCAAGCGGCACCTGCCCGAAGTGGCGCGGTTTGTGATGGATGCGGAGCGGCATGGCTTGGAGCTGAGCCATGCGCTGCGTGAGCCGATGGGAAGCGAAGCCGCGTGGCGACCTGGACCGGCGCGGACGTTCCAGCTCTACGATCCCAAGCTGCGGCAGATCACGGTGGTTCCGTTTGCCGATCGAGTGGTCCATCACGCGCTGTGCGAGGTGCTGCTGCCTGACTTCGAGCGGTTCGCGATCTTTCACAGCTATGCCTGTCGAACGGGCAAGGGCCAGCACGCCGCACTGCTCTGTTGTCAGAAGTACGCCCGCAGTCAGAAAGACGGCTGGGTGTTTAAAGGGGACATCCGCGCCTACTTCGCGTCGATTCCGCACGACCGGCTGCTTGAAGTCATTCACCGACGGGTCGGCGAGTCCGATTTGCGAGCGCTGCTCGCTCAGATTGTGCATGCCTATTCAAGCGGGGAAGGTCGCGGACTCCCCATCGGTGCGCTGACCTCGCAACACCTGGCCAACCTGTATTTGGGAGTGCTCGATCACTACGTGAAAGATGATCTGGGAGCGCGAAGATACCTGCGATACATGGACGATTTTGCGGTCTTTGGAACGAAGGAAGAAGTCTTGATGTTCCGACGCCAAATCGCTCTTTTTCTGCACAACCGGCTTGGACTTTCGCTCAACGAACGTACCAGTCGCGTGCTGCCCGTGCGCGATGGCGTGCCGATGCTCGGGATGCGGGTGTATCCGGCTGTGGTGCGGATCAGTCGGGCCCGCTGGCAGCGATTCCAAAAAAGGCACCGCACCGTGGAACAGCAGCTCAGCGACGGAGTCTTGACCGAGGAGCAAGCCGCCGACAGCTTGACCAGTCAATATGCGCACTTGCAGAAGTGGAACACCTACCGGATTCGGCAGAGATTCTTGGAACGGAATGCACGGCTCGCGGAAGCGAGAGACAACATGGGAGGATCGTAAAGACAACGCGAACCGGGTGATCCGTGGTGGCTCGTGGAACAACACCGCGACGAACGCCCGCGTTGCGAAGCGCAACAACAACGCGCCCACGAATCGCAACAACAACCTCGGTTTTCGTTTTGTAAGCTCAGCATCAAGCAGTCTTCGGAATACGGCCAGAAGCGCTCGGTCCATGGATCGGGAGCCCGAGCCAAGGTGCTGACCAGATCCATCCCAGCGTCCAACGCGAGGAGCGAAGGACCAAACCAACCCGGCCCGACAGCGGCCCCGAAAGGGAGTGGCTGTCGGGCCATTTTTTTTGCCCTGCTACTTTGCCCGCACAACACACGGCACCACGCACACGGATCG
>CALLYL010000514.1 GCA_937859535.1 uncultured Myxococcales bacterium | reverse complement strand
CACCGTCCGAGTTTACCTCGACCGTGCAGCTAGACTCGGGGTGGGGGCCGCTGCTGCCGTTCCAATCGAGACACATCGTGCCATCCCAGTTGCAAGCGGACTGGCGCATCTTGGCCGTACCAAACGACAGCTTACCGAGGGCCGAGGTGTTGTAGGTACCCGGTCCTTTGTAGGTCGACACCGTCATGAGGAAGCTTGGGCAGTCGGCGCTGCTGCCATCGGTGATGATGAGCTCCTTCTTGGCCCAGTCTAGCTCGCACTTGGTGAGGTCCGAGCTGAGCACACCCTTGCCTTCTGCGCCCTGACTGTGAGGGATCCCACAGTCGAAGAGTACGCGGGCTTGGTTGCTGCCCTGCTGCACTGCATCCGAAACCACATCGCCGCGCTCTCCGGCGCTGGTGCCAACCTGACCGAGCTGGGGAACTTCCTTCGGCGGCATCTTCGGTGGTGGTGGTTTCGGACAACCCGCCAGCATCAGCAGGGACAAGGCAGCTAGGGATAGGGGGAGAGCAGGCTTTCGGAAAGAGCGCATGTGGCGATTTTACACGAGCCGAGCGATATGGGCCACAATCCTAAGATGTGGATTTAGGTTTCCAATCGATCTCAACGGCTCAACCCAACGGGTGCCACTCGATGGGTGCTACCCAACGGCTGGGGGGATCAGGGAACGGTAGCTTGTTGGTCGATGCAGACTGGAGGTACGGCACATGGCAGAGCTTGACTTTGACTACTTGATCATCGGCTCTGGGTTTGGGGGCAGCGTCTCGGCGTGTCGGCTGAGCGAGAAGGGCTATCGCGTCGGAGTTATCGAGCAAGGCAAGCGCTTTGCAACCGAGGACTTCGCACGCAGCACCTGGGAACTGCGCAAGTACCTGTGGATGCCAAGCCTGTCGTGTTACGGCATCTTTGCCATGAAGGTCATGAAGGATCTGGTGGTCTTTCACGGCGCGGGAGTGGGGGGCGGCTCGCTCGTCTATGCCAACACCCACTTGGAACCGCCAGATAGCTTCTACCGTGATGCCAAGTGGGCGGGCTTACTCGACTGGAAGACCGAGCTGGCCCCGTACTATCGGGAAGCCAAACGGATGCTCGGCTCGGTGGAGCCACCCGAGATTTATGAGTCTGACGAAGCGCTGCGGGACGTACTTGGAGAGATGGGAACGGCGCACACCTTTAAGAAGCACACGGTCGGTGTCTTTTTTGGCCCGGCAGGACAACGGGTGGCTGATCCGTACTTTGGTGGGCGTGGTCCTGAACGGACCGGCTGCACGACCTGTGGGGCATGCATGGTCGGCTGTCGGGTGGGGGCCAAGAACACACTCGACAAAAACTATCTGTACTTTGCCGAGCAGAGAGGGACCAAGGTGATGGCCGAGACTCGGGTGGTGTCGGTGCGTCCGCTGGGGGCACTCGATGGGTCGGAGGGCTATGAGGTGCAGACCGAGTGCTCGACCAGCCTGCTCGGTCATCCACGACGACGGCTCACTGCCAAGAACGTGATCTTTTCGGCTGGCGTGATGGGGACCGTGAAGCTGCTGTTTGAGTGTCGGGAGGCGGGGCATCTGCCCAATCTCTCGACGCAGCTTGGTCGCTACGTTCGTACCAACTCGGAGTCCATTACGGCGGTGGTTGCACGAGGTCGGGATTTGTCACGGGGCGTGGCGATTAGCTCCGGCGGGCATACCCCCGATGGCACGCACGTCGAGATTTATCGATATGGCAAGCACGCCGACTCGATGGGACTCCTTGGGACGGTTCATACCCGAGGCGGGCGACTGCCCCGGCAGCTCTACTTCTTGGCGGCGCTGCTACGGCATCCGCTGCGAGCGCTTCGTAATGCGCTCTGGCCATTTGGCTGGTCGAAGGGGATGGCTGGGGTGTTGGCCATGCAAGCGGTCGATAACTCGATGGAGCTGCACTACAAGCGGCGCTGGTACTGGCCGTTTGGCAAGGGACTGAGCAGCGACTGGGGAGATCGACCGAAGCCACCGACGTTCTTGCCGCAGGCGCACGAAGTGACGGAGCGGCTGGCCAAGCGGTTATCCGCAGAGCCGGGCTCGGTCGTGCCAGAGGTGCTACTGGACACGACGACGACCGCTCACATCCTTGGTGGTTGTTCGATGGGCCAGAGCGCAGCAGATGGCGTCATTGACCGAGACAACCGGGTGTTCGGCTACCACGGATTGTTCGTGATCGATGGATCGATGATTGGTGCGAACTTGGGGGTGAATCCATCGCTCACGATCACCGCGTTGGCGGAGCGAGCGATGGCACAGATACCTGTGAAGCCGTCCACCTCCACCTGAAGATCGACAGCGAATCACTGCACGCGACGAGGTCCGCTGTCGTGCGGAAGGGCAATGGTTAGTAGAGCTGGGTCCAGTTGGTGCCATCCCAGGCCCACAGATCCTTGGTCTGGTCGGTCACCTGTGGGTCTCCGCCAAACATCAGAACCTGCTTGCGACCTCCGTCATAGAACATCGCCGGGTAGACGCGAGTCCCTGGTGGAGTTCCCGGGTTTTTCTTGGTCCACTTGGTTCCGTCGTATTCCCAGGTGTCGTTGGCCAGGCTCGAGATACCGAACTGGTTGACGACCTCGCCACCGAAGATCACCGCAACCTGACGGACTTCGTCGTACGCCATGCCAAACTTCACGCGACGACTGAGCGCCGTATCGTCAGGAAGTTGGGTCCAGTTGCTCCCATCGTAGGCCCAGGTTTCTCGGCTGTACTGCCCGCCTACGAACCCACCGTGCATGAGCACTCGCTTACCCTTGGTGTCATAGACCATGCGGTGGTCGGAGCGAACATTGGGAATCGTGGCAGTGTTGCGCTGCAGCCACTGGGTGTTGTTCCATTCCCAAGTCTCATCGACGGCGAGGCCACCTACGGTGATGCCGCCGAACATGACAGCGACCTTGCGCAGCGAATCGAATGCCATCGCGTGGGCGTAGCGAGCTGACGGTCCGGTCGCTGGGGTCTTCTTGGTCCAGGTTGAGCCATCCCACAGCCACATCTCGTTGGTCTGGGAGTTGGTGTTGTTGAGGATGGTCAAGCCACCCCACAGCAGAAGTCCCTTGGCGTTGTCATCCCAAATGAACGACGAGTCAGATCGAGCGGATGGGGGGTTGGCCACGGTCTGGGGATCCCACGTTGCAGCCGTCAGATGCCACTGATCCTGACAGAACACGTCGATGCCACCGCTCGCGCAGATGCCGGTGCGGGTTACCGAGCGATCGCGCAGCTTGTCATAGGCCATGACGTGACGGGCTCGACCTAGGGCTGGCAGCGAGCAGCGGGTTTCACCGCGTGGACCCGGCTGGGTGAGGCAGGCCTGGATCGCCGCGCAACAGTAGGTCGCTCCGGCGCATGACACCGGGTGGTTGACGTCGCAGGTGCAGCTTCCTCCGCTATAGGTCTGGCCGAACCCACAGGCTGGGGTCAGATCGGGCGGCAACATGGTCAGATCCGGTGGATCCGATAGATCGGGTAGCACGGTCATGTCGCTGGACTGGTTCGCCAGGTCTGGAGTGTCTCCACCAGGCGTCGTTGATTCCTTACACGAGGTGATCGCGATGGCACCAAACAATAAGACTGCAGTAAGCGAGGGCTTGGTTTTGAGCATGGGGACTTCCTCCTATTCGAGATGTCCGCACCGATTATCACCATGTAGGCGCGATCCATCCAATCTTCTCTGGTAACGATTGTAGGAATTCGTCACAGGTGCTGGAGGGTTTGGGAACCCGCACAAGCTAGGCGTTTGTGGGGCAGGGGGGCGGTCTGGAGGCTTTGCAGGTGCTCCCGGCTGAGAGCACGGGAGCCCACGGAGTCGTTCGGTAGGTCGT
>CALLYL010000513.1 GCA_937859535.1 uncultured Myxococcales bacterium | reverse complement strand
CGACCTGTAAACTTTGGGCGGACTCTTTCCCGAGTCCATCTTCGATCGTGCGCTGGAGGAACAAGTTGTAGTGATGACAGTGGAAGACCACTCGACGGTCTCCAAGCGTGAGCAGGTTTCGCTCGGAGTCGAAGTCCAGGCGATCGGTGCTCATGACTGCTTTGCTCCTTCCGTGATGATCTCGCGGGCGGCGCGTTCCGCACGCGCAATGAGTTCGGGATCATCGTCCATTGTAGCGGCAAGTCGTGACAGCGCTTTGCCCACCTTGAGGTTCAGCCGCGCCAGATCAACGCCCGGTAGCCCGTTCGGGCGAGTCCGAACTCTGTCGACGATCGCGACCAGCCTTGCGCCCATAACGGAACTCAGCCCCCACCCAAGATCATCTCCTGCGCTGGGTGCAGGTGTCAACAAGCCCCTTTCCTAAGGGACGTCGCCTTGGAATCCAAGCGCGATAGGTCTGCGCATTTGATGACGGTTTTGCGTGACGGTAGAACGCAATTTGCGATGATGCACGGCATGTCGCAGCTACTTCAGACCGACTTTCTGGTCATCGGCTCGGGAATTGCCGGGCTCAGCTTTGCTCTTCACGCCGCTGAAAAGGGGGAGGTACTGATCATCACCAAGCGACAGCCGGACGATGGCAGTACGGCGTGGGCGCAGGGTGGCATTGCAGCGGTGCTCGATCCGCTGGATTCACTCGCGGCCCACATTGAAGATACACTGACCGTGGGTGAGGGGCTGTGTCACAAGGACATTGTCGAGCAAGTGGTGACCGATGGTCCACAGGCCGTTCGCGAACTGTGTGATCGCTGGGGGGTTCACTTCGATCGCGGTGCCAGCGGAGAGTTGGATCTTGCGCGGGAAGGGGGTCACTCTGCACGACGAGTCGCCCACGCCAAGGACACCACCGGTCGCGAGATCGAGCGGGCGCTGCTCGCAGCGGTCCAAGCCAACCCACGCATTCGCATCCTGGCTGATCATATGGCGGTCGACCTGCTGACACTGGCCAAGTACGGCGGTCCCGATGCGTGCTTTGGGGCCTACGTACTATCGCGACAGAGCCAAGAGGTCCACGCAGTCCTTTCGCGAGCCACCATCCTAGCGACCGGAGGGGCGGGAAAGGTCTACCTGTACACCTCGAATCCAGATGTCGCGACAGCGGATGGGGTGGCGATGGCCTATCGGGCCGGTGCGCAGCTTGCCAACATGGAGTTTATTCAGTTCCACCCGACGTGTCTGTATCACCCGGATGCGAAGTCGTTCCTGGTATCGGAAGCGCTGCGTGGGGAAGGCGGCGTGCTCCGCTTGCAAAACGGCGAGTCATTCATGGAGCGCTATCATCCCATGAAGTCTCTGGCCCCACGCGATGTGGTGGCGCGGGCGATCGATGCAGAGCTAAAGCGCTCGGGTGCCGACTACGTAACGCTCGACATGACTCATCTGCCCTCTGACTTTTTGGTCGAGCGATTCCCGGCGATTCACGCGCAGTGTATGCACTTCGGAATCGACATGAGGCAACGCGGAATTCCGGTGGTTCCTGCTGCGCATTACTCCTGCGGAGGAGTCCTGACCGACTCCTATGGTCGCACCTCGGTTCGCAACCTGTTCGCGATTGGTGAAACGGCGATGACCGGACTGCATGGTGCCTGTCGGCTGGCCTCGAACTCTCTGCTGGAAGGAGTGGTGTTCGGTCGACGGGCAGCGGAAGCGGTTGCCGATGCAGAGTCTCTGTTCCCACGCCAAGTCATTCCCTGGCAAAGTGGCAACGCTCAAGATCCCGATGAGGCGGTAGTGGTTACCCAGAACTGGGATGAAGTCCGCCGCTTGATGTGGAATTACGTGGGCATTGTCCGAACCGATCGGCGCTTAGAGAGAGCCCGCCGCCGCATTGAACTCATCCGCGATGAGATTCGTGACTACTACTGGAACTTCAAGATCACTTCTGATTTGCTGGAGTTGCGAAATGTAGCACTTGCTGCGCATCTTATTATCGAGTGTGCCGCCCGTCGCAAAGAGAGCCGTGGTCTGCACTACAACACCGACCATCCCCACAAAGATCCCATCTTGGCGACAGACACAGTCCTGCAAAAAGACAGTGGGCCAAGTCCAAGGTAGCGTATGTTCGGGGGCATGGCGAAGAAGGGCTACGTACTCGGTGGTGGTGGCTACATCAGCGAGGGCAAGCAGCAGTTTGTGCTGGCGATGGTCAACCTCGATGCCGAGTCGCCACAAGCAGAGACCGTTCCGCTTACGTTCCTGGGACACGGAATCGCCTTTGACCCTCGTGATCGATTCCGGGCCGCAGTCTTCGAAAAGAAGGGTCCGGGGGCTTGCCTGGTCGATCTTCGAAAGCGCCAGGTGGTGCGACCGATCGAGAGCCCGAAAAACCGGCGCTTCTACGGACACGGCGGCTACAGTACGGATGGCAGCCTGCTGTACGCCACCGAGTCTCTGATCGATCAGGACTTCGCTGGGGTGCTCTCTGTTCGGGATGCAGAGTCTCTGCGCGAACTCGGTACGGTCCCAACCCATGGGGTGTCTCCGCACGACTGTCTGCTCATCGAGGACGGCAAGACGCTGGTGGTCACAAACGGCGGCGGACCGCTCGATGGCGGCGATGCGCCCTGTGTCTGTTACATCGAGATCGCGAGCGGCAAGCTGCTCGACCGGGTGGTGCTCGACTCACCGCTTCATAACACCGGGCACCTGGCGCTGTCGCAGCGTGGCGATCTCGTGGTGATCTCGGCACCTCGTGATGGCCTACCGAATCCCAATGAGCAGCTCGGCGGGCTGTCGCTTCGTCCGCTGTATGGGGACGTGATGACGGTGAAGCGACCCGGCTCGGTGGTGCAGCGAATGCGCGGCGAGACGCTGTCTGTGACCATCTTGGAGGAGACCCAGACCGTGGTGGCCACGAACCCGTATGGGAACCTGGTGTCGATGTGGCATCTCACCGAAGGGACGTTCATCGGCAAGCTGGAGCTGCCAGGACCACGCGGAGTCTGTCAATCGCTCGACCAAGAGTGGTTCCTGGTCAGCCATGTCTTGGGCCATTCGGTGGCACTCACCGCGTACTCCTCGGCAACGCGCAAGCCGACCGGTTGGGTTCTTAGTCCGAGCTTCATGAGCGGCTCGCACGTCGTCAGCCACGACCTCTCGACCTGACCTGACGAACGCACGAACGGGAAGACTAGAACTTTGCAGCGGCGCAGAGTGACATCAACCAGCCTGGGAACAGACCCATAGCCAGGACCAGCAGCGTCGAAACGAGCACGCCGAACTTCATCGCGCTCGACTGAATCGGGGTGATGGCGGGGTTCGGGCTGGGCTCGCGGAAGTACATCGCGGTGATGACTCGCAGGTAGTAGTAGACCGAGATCAAGCTGTTCGCGATGGCGATGAGGATCAGCCACAGCAGCTTGCTCTCACCGAGCGCCGACTGGAACAGGTAGAACTTGCCGAAGAAGCCAGCGGTGGGAGGGAAGCCACCCAGCGATAGCAGCGAGATCGTCATCAGCAGCGCCGCCATCGGCTCGCGCTTGGCAAGCCCAGCCCAGTCAGACAGGCGGACTCGCTCCTCGCCACGCTCATCACAGCCGACCCACGCCACCACGCCCATCGACGCCACCACCGTCAGAGCATACGAAGCCAGATAGAACAGCAGCGGGCCACGTGCAGCATCGCCGACGGTACCAAGGGCAACCACTCCGACCAGCAGATAACCAGCGTGCGAGATCGACGAATACGCGAGCATGCGCTTCACGTTGTCTTGCTTGATCGCCGCCAAGTTACCGAGCGACATCGACAGCACCGCCAGCCACGACAAAACAAAGGTCCAGCCGGTAAACGGGTCACGCGCCAGCATCGGCAGCGTTCCTTGCAGCAGCCGAATCAGCCCCGCAAAGCCCGCCGCTTTGATGCATGACATCATAAAACCAGTGACCGGCGTTGGTGCGCCCTCGTAGGTATCCGGTGCCCACATGTGGAACGGCACCACACCGAGCTTGAACGAGAAGCTGACGAGCAGCAGCATCCAGCCGATGTAGAACAGCGGTGCCGCGCCACGGGACATCGCAATGCGCTTGATGTCGATGAGCGAGGTCGTCTCCGTCACGCCGTAGATGAGCGCGATGCCGTAGACGAGCAGACCCGACACAAACGCACCGACCAGGAAGTACTTCATCGCCGCTTCGGACGAGCGCGGTGAGCGCCGCCACGACCCGGTCAGCACGTATGCGCCAAGCGACATCGTTTCGATCCCCAGAAACACGGTCACCAGGTCGGCGGCCTGTACCAGGATGATCATTCCGCACAGCGCAAAGACCACCAGGGCGTAGAACTCACCAAACTCCATCCGGTGGGCGCGCATATAGGCCGGGGCCGACACGATCCCGAGCGTTGCCGCCGCTACGCAGATGCCGCTGACAAACAGACCGAAGCGGTCGACCACCAGCATGCCGCGATAGATGGTCACGCCACCCTCGGGCAGCGTCCCGGCTTGCCACACCATGATTGCGAGCGTCGCCAGCAGGAACAGCACCGTCACCGGCATCAGGTAGTTGCGCGAGCCCGGCGGCGGTACAGCCACCGCTTCGCTGGTCTCGGATGGCATCCGCAAATGGTGGTCACGACCGACCAGCACCACCCGCGAAAACGCATCGAGCATCAGAAGGACGATGCCTGCCACCGTTAAAAACAGCAGCGGCAGGCTGGAAACGAGGTCTGTTGTATCGAAGGTCATGGATTTCCTCCGGGGGCCGCCGGCTCCTCGACCTTGGGCTTGGCGCTGTCACCGAGCATGCGCGCTTCGCCATCTGCCGCCCCAGCGCTGTACTTCTCTTTGAAGGCCGTGAGCGTCTGCGTGACCGCCGGATCAATGTGCTTGAGGAACGTGTTCGGACAGATACCGAGCCAGAACGCCATCGCCAGCATCGGCAACATCACCGCCGTCTCGCGAGCCGTCATGTCTGGCAGCTTGCGGTTGAGCGGATTGGTCAGCGGGCCCAGCATCACGCGCTGGAACAGCCACAGCATGTAGACCGCGCCAAGCACGACACCCGTCGCTGCAAACGCCGACAGCATCCGCGCATTTTCAAACATCGCTGGCATGCCCTCGAAGGCCCGCTCTTTGGCGCTGAACGTGCCGAGGATGACCAAGAACTCGCCGACGAAGCCCGACAGACCCGGCAGCCCAATCGAGGCCATCGTGAAGATGAGCAGGGTCGCCGCGAACACCGGCATGCGCTGCCACAGACCGCCAAACTCCGCCATCTTGCGGGTGTGACGACGTTCGTACAGGACGCCCACGCACAGGAACAAACCGCCCGTCGAGATGCCGTGTGCCAGACACTGGTACAGCGCGCCGTTCACCGACCGACTGTTCATCATCGCGAGGCCCAGCACCACAAACCCCATGTGCGCCACCGAGGAGTACGCGATCAGCTTCTTTACGTCGTCCTGCGCATAGGCCACGCACGATCCGTAGACCACGCCAATCACCGCCAGCACCGCCAGCCACGGGGCCACTGTCTCGACCGCGTGCGGGAACAGCGGAATCGCAAAGCGAATCATGCCGTACGGACCAAACTTGAGCAGCACGCTCGCCAGGATCACCGAACCTGCGGTCGGGGCCTCAACGTGCGCAAGCGGCAACCACGTATGCAGCGGGAACAGCGGCACCTTGATACAGAACGCCAGCGCGAACGCCAAGAACAGATAGATCTGCTCGGGCTTCGACAGGATCAGCTTCTGCGCCGTCGCGAGTGCGAACGACCACTGCCCCGTCACCTGATGCACCTTCACCACCACATACAGGATCGCGACCAGCATCAGCAGCGAGCCGACCATCGTATAGATGACAAACTTGATGGCCGCCTTGAGCCGCTGATCACCGCCCCAGATGCCGATGATGAAGTACATCGGGATCAGCATCACTTCCCAGAACACGTAGAACACGAACAGATCGAGCGCCAAGAACGCGCCGAGCATGCCGGTTTCTAGGATGAGCGCCGCAACGATGAACTCGCGAACCTTGTCGTGAATGGCGGACCAGGTCGACAGAAACACAATTGGCATCAGGAACGTGGTGAGCAGCACCAGCCACACCGAGATTCCGTCGATGCCCAGGTTGAAGCGGATGCCGAGCGACTCGACCCACGCCCAATCCACCACATGGTTCATCTTGGCCGGCTCCAGGCCGGACAACATCAGCAGCGAGACCAGAAACGTCACCAGCGCCGTGCCGAAGCCGACGCTACGGTGTAGCTGTTCCTCCTCCCGAGGGAGCGCCAGACATAGCAGCGCACCGACGAGGGGCAGGAACGTCACGATGGGTAGGATCATGCCCATGATGTTCTCCTACTCAACCTTGGCGGCAAGAGGAACGCTTGCGCCGAAGAACCAGTCGTCAGAACGCTTGACCATATTCCACACAGGGTCACGAGCCTCGACGACGATCTTGTACTGACCGGCGCTTCCGTACTCATGTTTAAGCTCGCTGTTGAAGCGAACGTTGGTGTCGTCGAACTTGCCATCTCCATCCCAGTCGATGGCGTAGATGAGCTGCCCAGGACGCATCCGTGGATCACCGAGCTTCAGCGTTGCCGAGCGCTTGTCGACCTTGACCTCGCCCTGGATGCCTCGATACGCCAGCCAGTAGGTCGAGCCGAACAGGATGCCGGCCGTGCCGACCATCACCGCGATGATGTAGCGCTGTACGTCGCCGTTCTGGAACCGCTGCGCCATCGCACCGAAGATGTCGACGAAGAACGGACCGATCTTGGTCAGTCCGCCATCGATGATGATGTTGTCCACACCCTTCCACAAAAGGCCCGACACCCGACGCAGCGGCCTGACCAGCAGGAAGTCGTAGATCTCGTCGACGTAGTATTTGTTCCACAGGAGCTTGTGCAAAAACCCAAGCTTGTCCTTCAGGTTTTCCGCCGTCTCGGAAATGCCACCGCGATAGAGCAGCGCCGCCAAACCGATGCCCGCTGCCGAAATCGTCAGCGCTCCACCCATCAGTGCCCACTCGACCCAGTGCTCGTGCGGCTCGGGGGAGGCCGGAACCATCGCCGGGCTCAGCCAGCCCGTGAAGAACGTCATCACGTGCTCGACTGACTCGGGCAGTCCGTGCGTCATCACCGCCGGAACCCCAATCAGACCCGCCAGCACCGAACCGACCGCGAGCACCACCAGCGGCAGCGTCATCGAGGAAGGCGACTCGTGCAGGTGATGCTCTTGCTCGCTCGTGCCCCGGAACTTGCCGGTGAACACCACGAAATACAGCCGCCACATGTAGAACGCCGTACACAGCGCCGCCGTCGCCAGCATCGCCCACAGCACCTTCGGATAGAGCGCCACAAGCTGCGCCTGCGGACCGCTCATCGCCGTCGACATCCGGAACTCGGCGGCAAAGGTACCGGCCAGGATTGCGTCCTTCGAAAAGAAGCCCGCAAACGGCACGATGCCCGCAATCGCCAGGCAGTAGATGAAGAACGTCCAGCGGGTAATCGGCATGTGCTTGCCGAGTCCACCCATCTTGGCAATGTCGCCCTCGCCGCCCATCGCGTGCATGACCGAGCCGGCGCCGAGGAACAGACCGGCCTTGAAGAACGCGTGGGTCATCAGGTGAAACACGCCGGCGGTGTAGGCGCCCGTGCCAACGCCGACGAACATGAAGCCGAGCTGACTCACCGTCGAGTACGCCAACACCTTCTTGAAGTCACGCTGCACGATGCCAATCGTTGCCGCCATCAGCGCCGTCAGCGCACCGACTCCCGCCACGGTCATCTTGGCCGCTTCTGGGAAGGTGTCGAAGATGGTGTGACAGCGCGCCACGACGTAGACACCGGCGGTCACCATCGTGGCGGCGTGAATCAGCGCGGACACCGGCGTCGGACCAGCCATCGCATCCGGGAGCCACACATACAGCGGAATCTGCGCCGATTTGCCAGCACAACCCACAAACAGCAGGATCGCGACCCAGTAACCGACCGGCCAGCCCATCCACCACGGTGTCATCAGCCTGCCAGCGATGCTGCCAAAGTCGCCGTACTTGACCGTACCCACCACCGTGAACAGCAGGCAGATGCCGAGCAGGAAGCCAAAGTCACCCACCCGGTTGACGATGAAGGCCTTGCGTCCAGCCGTGGCGTTCTTGTCCTCGTGATACCAAAACCCGATGAGCAGGTAGCTGGCCAAGCCAACGCCTTCCCAGCCGATGAAGGTGACGGGCAACGAGTCGCCGAGCACCAGGATCAGCATCGCGCCGGTAAACAGGTTCAGGTAGCCAAAGAAGCGAGCAAAGTCGGGCTCATGCTCCATGTAGCCCGTTGCGTAGATGTGGATGAGCAGCGCGATCCAGGTGACGACCATCACCATCACGGACGATAGCCGGTCGAGCATCAGCCCGGCCTGGAGCTTCATGTCCCCCGCGACAATCCAGTCGCCCGAGACAAGCTGGTCGATGAGTGCGCCTCGATCCGGTAAATCCGAGGCCACCAGGAGCACGGCCTTCGTCGCCACCAGCGCTGCGCCAGCGACCGCCGAGCACGCCACCAAGCTAACGAAGGTGTTACCCAGCCGCCGCCCAAACAGAAGGTTCAGCACCGCCCCAAGGAGCGGCAGCACGATGATGAGATAGAGAGGAAAGTTCTCGGTCATAGTCTTTATTCCTGGGGACTAGTACCGGAGCAGGTTCAGCTCGTCGATGTTGGTGTTGTGGCGGTTGCGGAACACGCCGACCACGATGGCGAGGCCAATCGCTGCCTCCGCCGCCGCGACCGCGATGACCAGCAGCGCCAACGCTTGACCGCGCATGTCTTGGTGTGACCGCGCAAACGCCAGCAGCGTCAGGTTTCCGCCGTTTAGGATCAGCTCTATCGACATCAGCGTGGTCAGGGCGTTGCGCCGCATGAACACGCCGAAGGTTCCAATGCCAAACAGCACCACCGCCAAGATCAGGTAGTGATGCAGGCCGACTGCTAGAAGGTTCTGCACTAGCTGCTGCATGGCTTTAGTGGCCTCCGTGGGTGCCGTGCGCTGTTTCGCCACCGGCATGATCATCACTTCCGCCCTCACCCGCGTGCTCGGCGACGCTTGGCTGATCGTAGCCGCTCGTCGGACGAGACACCACGGTACGAGCCAACACCACCGCACCAATCACCGCGATGATGAGCAGGATCGAGATGGCTTCAAACGGGAACAGGAACTCGGTAAAGAAGTACTCGCCGATCTTGGCGACCGTACCAAAGTCCGCCGGCGGCTTGCTCATCCGCGACACCGGACCGACTGGCGAAGCAATCACTTCACCGAGCCGCACCGCCAGATAGACCAGCGAACCGGCCCCAATCGCTTTGTCGAGCAGTCCTCGGTCCGAGACCCGCTCCACCTCGTCACGGTTTAACACCATGATGACGAACACGAAGAGCACCATGATCGCGCCGGCATAGACCAGCACTTGAATGGCAGCCAGGAAGTGCGCCGACAGCGTCGCGTACAAACCCGCCAGCCCAAAGAAGGTGGCCACCAGCGACATCACCGCCGAGATCAGGCTGCGCTGCGCGATGGTTGAGATCGATCCCGCCACCACCAAGGCCGACAGGATCCAAAACGCCCAGGCCGGGGTCCAGCCCGCAGGTTGCAGCGATGAGGCTGCGACCGCCTGGACTTGGGCCGGGGCGTGGGCTGCCTGCATGAGCAGTGCGCCCAGGTCGAGCGAAGCAAAGTCAGAAGTCGCGACTGCAATCATGGATGCGCTCCGTGATAGCCAGCGGGGGGAAGCCCTCGGCTCTGGGCCAAGCGGGCCTCGAAGTCAGGGCGGAACTTGGTGATAAAGCCCATCATCGGCCACGCCGCTGCCTCTCCGAGAGGACAGATGGTGTTTCCAGCGATGCCGTAGGCAATCGAGCTGAGCAGGTCGATGTCGCCCGGCTGACCATAGCCGTCGGCCAGTCGAGTACAGATCTTCGCCATCCAGCCGGTGCCCTCGCGGCAGGGCGTACACTGGCCACAGGACTCGTGGGCGTAGAAGCGCATGATGCGCGCACATACCGCAACGATGTCGGTGTCCTCGTCCATGACGACGATACCGCCCGAGCCCGCCATCGCCCGCAGTGGCTTGCCGGGTCCGAGCTCGAAGTTGTGGCCGGGCTTGTACTGCACGGGCTTTATCCGCTGGTCGGTCATCAGCGCGTCAAACTCGATCGGTACGTCCAGCTCACTCGGGTCGAGCGGAGGCATCGAGGAGCCACCAGGAATGACCGCCTTCACGCGCTTGCCGCTGCTCGTGCCACCACAGACTTCGTCGATGACTTGACGGAAGGTGATGCCAATCGGCAGCTCGAACACGCCCGGCTTCTTCAAGTGGCCGCTCATGCACAGGATGCGAGTGCCGCCTGACTTGCCGGTGCCCACGTCCGCGAACTTCTGCCCGCCGTGCTCGACGATGAACGGGATGTTCATCAGCGTCTCGACGTTGTTCACGATGGTCGGCTTGCCAAACAGACCCTTGACGGCGGGGAACGGCGGCTTGAGTCGCGGCCAGCCCCGCTTGCCTTCAAGCGAGTTGAGCAGCGCCGTCTCTTCGCCACAGATATAAGCACCCGCGCCGCGATGGACCGTCAGGTCGATCTTGAGCGGTCCGAGCGCTGTCTGCTGCTCGCGCCCAAGGAAGCCCTTGGCATAGGCCTCATCAACCGCCTTTTGCAGCACCGCCGCCTCGCGGATCATCTCGCCACGGATATAGATGTAGGCGTGCTTGCAGCCGAGGGCGTACGACGCAATGATCATGCCCTCGATGAGTAGGTGCGGATCCCAGAACAGAAGCTCGCGATCCTTGCAGGTTCCCGGCTCGGACTCGTCGGCGTTGCAGACGAGATAGACGGTATCGGCACCTTTGGGGATAAAGCCCCACTTCATGCCCGTGGGAAAGCCCGCTCCGCCACGACCGCGCAGGTTGCTCTTCTTCACCTCGTCAACGAGGGCCTGCGGCTGCATCGCGAAGGCTGGCTGGAGCCGTTTGTAGGCCCCATTTGCCATCGCGACATCGATGCGGTTCGAGTTTTGAACCCCAAACAGACGGGTAACGATCTTAAAGTTGCGATCAGCCGGCATGGTTTAGTGCTTTTTGTCGCTGTGGGGGTGATGACCGTGCTGCGCTGGCAGCTTGCGACACTCATCGAGCGTCGCGTCGACCTTGTCGGCGGTCAGCCGCAGGAAGTAGCGGTCCCCGCAGATCATCGCTGGACCGTCCGCACACGCCGCGAGGCACTCTTCCTCGATCAGCGTGAACTCACCATCGGCACTGGTCTGTCCTGCTTTGATGCCAAGCCGCTGCTCAAGCTTGCGCAGCGTCTCGTAAGCGCCGGTGAGCATGCACGAGACGTTGGTGCACATCATCAGCACCTTCTTCCCGACCGGCTCCCGGTGGAACATCGTGTAGAAGGTCGCGACGCCGAAGACGTGCGAGCTGGGCACCGCGAGTCGCGTCGCTACCAGCTCGAGGACTTCCTCGGACAGATAACCGAACTCGTCCTGCGCCAAATGCAGGACGGGCAGGCAAGCGGCCTGGGTATTGGGGTAGCGACGACAGAGGTCGCTGATTTTGGCGTCGGCCTGAGGGGAGAATTGCAGAGCCATATCACCTTCCGGGGATTGCCATAAGCAGTTATCTCGGCAAGCGCGGCAACGGTACTGGAGTTTTGTCCGAGTGTCAATCTGTGCGAAAGCCAGCTCTTGGAAGCGCTTTTCCGACGGCAATCTCGCCTAGTTGCGGCCTCACGTTGGGCGACCTAGCGTTGCTTCGCTGCCTACTCGGACGTGAAAAGCTTGCCCGCAACCAGCCCGCTCGTTGCTTATCCCGGTTGCCTGCCCGCATGACGATTGGCAAGTTATGGTTATGCAGACCGTGCGACCTCCAGCCGTTGCGGGGATGTTCTATCCGAGCGAGCCAGTGGTGCTGACCGATACCGTGACGCACCTGCTTGCCAGTGCGGAGCCAAGGTCTAACCTGCCGCTGCGCTGGCCAAAAGCGCTGATCGTTCCGCATGCTGGCTACATCTATTCCGGACCGATTGCCGCCAGTGCCTATGCCCAGCTTCAAGGGGCCAGCCATATCCAGCGCGTTGTCCTGATCGGGCCTGCTCACCGTGTGGCGGTTCATGGTTTGGTGTCGCCCGGTGTAAGCGCCTTGCGCACTCCGGTGGGTGACAGCGAAGTCGACAGCGAGGCCCTGGCCATGCTGCCCGAGGTTGTCGCAAACCCCCGAGCCCATGCCCACGAACACTCGCTGGAAGTACAGCTCCCGTTTTTGCAAAAGGTCGTGCCCCACGCCAAGATCGTTCCGCTCATCGCGGGCTTCATCGATGCGGCTGAGGTCGGGGCCGTGCTGGAATCGCTGTGGGGTGGACGAGAGACGGTGATCGTCATCAGCTCGGATCTATCGCACTACCTGCCCTATCGCGAAGGCCAGAACGAGGATCGCCACACCGCCGACCGCATCCTCTCCCCGCCGGAGGAAGACGAGGTGCTATCTCCCGAACAAGCCTGCGGCTGCGCGGGGATCAATGGTCTGCTGTGGGTCGCCAAAAGGCGAAAGCTCAGCATTCGCCTGCTCGATCTGCGCAACTCCGGAGACACTGCGGGAGACAAAGCCCACGTCGTTGGTTACGGAGCCTTCGCACTCTACGAGGACGCCCATGCTGAGTGATGCTGACGGATTGGCCCTGTGTCGTTACGCCCGCGCTTGCATCGCCGCCGCTCTCGGTGGACCCCCTGCAAAACCGCCCACCTCGGCCGCATTCGCGTTCGATGGCGCATGCTTCGTGACGCTGTATCGTGGTGATGAGCTGCACGGCTGTATCGGCAGTCTGGAAGCCCATCAGCCACTGCTACGCGATGTCGCTGACAATGCCGTCTCCGCCGCGCTGCGTGATCCACGAGCCACAACGCTCGAGCTAGGGGATGAACAGCAGCTACGGGTCGAGGTGTCGCTGCTCTCGCCGCTGTCCCGCTTGCCGGTCAAGTCTCGCGCCGAGGCCATTTCTGCGCTGCGTCCGGGCCTAGACGGTGTGGTGCTGCGCTACCATGGTCGTCGCGGCACCTTCTTGCCTCAGGTGTGGGAGGAGCTGCCCGAGCCTCACGAATTCTGGCGGCAGTTGCTACGCAAGGCTGGGCTACCGGCCGATCTCGACAGCCCAGAGCTAGAGGTTTACCGCTACACCGTCGCCAAGTGGCACGAGGAGCCGATTGCCCGATGAGCGCCCCCGTCGATTCGAACCACCCGGCACGCTACTTTCACGCCATGGCCGATGGCCGCATCCAGTGCGACTTGTGCCCTCGCGACTGCACGCTCGCCGATGGTCAGCGCGGTCTGTGCTTCGTCCGGCAGAACCAGGGCGGTCAGATGATGCTGACCACGTACGGTCGCTCGTCGGGATTTTGCCTTGATCCAATCGAAAAGAAGCCGCTGGCGCACTTTTACCCCGGCTCCAGCGTGCTGTCGTTTGGCACGGCGGGCTGCAACCTATCGTGCAAGTTCTGCCAAAACTGGGACATCTCGAAGTCCAAAGAGATGGACCGCCTCGCCGACCAAGCCAGTCCCCAGCAGATCGCCCGCGCCGCCGTCCGCCACGGTGCAAAAAGCGTCGCGTTTACCTACAACGATCCGGTGATCTTCGCCGAGTACGCGATGGACACCGCTGATGCCTGTCGAGCCGCTGGCATCAAGACCGTCGCCGTCACCGCCGGTTACATCCACGCCCAGCCTCGCGCTGATTTCTTCGCCAAGATGGACGCGGCCAACGTCGATCTCAAGGGCTTTACCGAGCAGTTCTATCATCGGCTGACCGGTTCACACCTTCAGCCGGTGCTCGAGACGCTCCAGTATTTGGTACATCAAACGACGGTCTGGACCGAGATCACGACGCTGCTGATCCCCGGCTTCAACGACTCCGACGAGGAAATCCACAAGCTCAGCGATTGGGTGCTGCGGGAGCTGCGACCGGACGTGCCGCTGCACTTTTCGGCGTTCCATCCCGACTACAAGATGATGAACGTGCCACCGACGCGACCGGAGACCTTGCAAAAGGCCCGAGCCATCGCCCGCAGCGTGGGCCTCTTACACGTCTACACCGGCAACGTCCACGACGTCGAAGGCGACACCACCCTCTGCCCTGGCTGTGGCGAGTCACTGGTCGTCCGCGACTACTACCAGATCCTGTCGTACAAGCTCGACGAACGGGGATGCTGTCCCGGCTGTGGTCACCAGCTTGCCGGTCACTTCGCTGCCAAAGTCGGAACCTTTGGCAGACGTCGGCTGCCCATCCGCATCAGCTAAACCACACCAAATCCCCGCGTAAGTGATTACGGAGCGCGGGTCTTGGCGACAATGTCCGCAGAGGCTCCCTCATGCGAGATCGCAAACAGCGGCTGCGCCATCGCCTCGGCCGAGCTTAAGACCACCCGCGCCACAAAGCGCAGCGCTTCATCGGAAAACGCCGTCTCGACCGTAGGCAGCGTGACCCGAAAATAGACCTCACCCCGCTCGGGATTGAGAATCCACGCCCCCATATACGAACGGACATTGAGCGTCGCAAGCGCCGTTGTCAGCGCGGGATACCGCTCCGTCGGGGCCACAAATGGCAAGGTGATCGCCACCGTCAGCATGTCGCGCTCGGGCCGAGGAATGAACAGCAGTGGCACGTCGCTA
>CALLYL010000512.1 GCA_937859535.1 uncultured Myxococcales bacterium | reverse complement strand
TGCGCGCTTTTCTACGGCATCTTGCGCAGAACTTCGACGGGACATGATGCCAACAAGACCGGCCAGTAGCAGCAAGACGGCAACCGTTGCCGCTCCCTTCTGAAGAGTCTCCGTCGTTAGCATGCGCTCACCGAGGAAGAGCACAAACAGCCCGACGAAGAACAAGATGGTGGGCCACAGGACCACCTGAATCGATTTGGGGCGAACAGCCCCAGTAGTACGCTGGTCAGCCATGGCTAACTGCTCCACCGCCGCGACTCGAGAACACGCGTAGTCGCGAACAGAAAGACGTAGGTCATCGACACGTAGTAGGCGAGGTCTTGCAAACTAATCGACCCGCGCATAAACGACGGGAAGTGCTTGTTCCACAGCGCCAGCCACGAGAAGAACTGATCAAATGGGCGATCCGTCACCGGCGCGAGCAACCACGACAGAAGCAGCGCCACCGAGATAGCAGCGCCGACGACGATTGCCACTAGCTGACTCCGAGTCAGCGCCGAGGCAAACATCCCAATCGCCAGGCCCGTCGAGCCCATCAAGATCACTCCCAGGTAGCCTGCCAGCAGGTGGCCTTTGGCGACCTTGCCGTGGAGCAACACCATCAGCGGCATGTAGACCGACAGGACGTGGATTCCGATGAGGAAGATGAGCGCGGCGAAAAACTTGCCGAGCACGATCTGATAATCCCGAATCGGCGACGAAAACAGCAGGTTGATGGTTCCGGTTTGGCGTTCCTCGGCGATAAGTCGCATCGCCAAGAACAGCCCGGCGGCTTCAGCAAGCCCGCCTGAAAAGAAGAAGAACTGACTGATGACCTCGGACGACTTGCGAGCAGTATCGCTGCCAACCGCAAAGACGTTGAATGCAAGGCCATCAATGAGCAGCAGCACTGCCGCCACGACCCAGCCAAGCGGCGATCGCAGGTACGCGGCCAGCTCGCGGCGAATGATAAGACCGATGGGTTTCACGACATCCACCTCAAAGCTTCGATAGACAAAGGGTTTCGCCTCACGTCGCGGGAGGCTGTGGGTGTAAGGGATGAACAAGTCGCTGGAAGATCGACTCCAGTTCGAGCGCTTTTCGCTGTAACAAAAGCAGACCCAGACCCGATTCGACAACCGCACGAGCCACTTGGGACCGACGGTCATCACTGCACTCAACCTCGAGCCGAATCCGTCGCGCCTGTTTGGCAACAACCCTGGCGACAATGACGCCGGGGACTCGACCGATGGCCTGACGAGCCTGCTCACTGACGCCGTCGCCCTCCCCTTCGATTTCGACCTCGAGCACGCCGCCCTGGGCACTGCCATGAGCTTGCTGAGAGATCGACTCTTCGGTTCCGTCCGCTACCAGTTTTCCGCGATCGATGACCAGCAGCCGATCACAGGTTTGGCTGATCTCGGTCAAGATGTGACTCGACAAAAGCACCGTGTGATCACCGCCAAGCCGCTTGATCAGCTCACGCATCTCGACGATCTGCACCGGATCGAGCCCACTCGTCGGCTCATCGAGAATCAGCAGTGACGGCTTATGAACCAGCGACTGAGCCAGACCGACGCGCTGACGATAGCCGTGTGACAGCGTCGAGATGTTATCTGCCGCAACCTCGGTCAAGTTGCATGTCGAAAGCGCATCACCGACGTAGCGTCGCAGGTTCTTGCTCGACACGCCCTTCAACTCAGCAACGAAGCGCAAGTAATCTTGCACCGACATTTCGTCGTAGAGCGGAGGCGTATCAGGCAGAAAGCCGAGTCGCTTGCGGATTTCATGCGCGCTATCGGCGAGATCCATCCCATCAATCCGAACCACGCCAGACGAGGGAAGGATCAAACACCCCAAGATCCGAAGGGTGGTCGTCTTTCCGGCACCGTTTAGGCCCAAGAAACCAACGATTTCGCCCTTCTCTATTCGGAAGCAGAGATCATGAATCGCCCGCTTCCCTCCATAGTACTTCGTGAGGTCCTCAACTTCGATCATCGAGCACTGTCTCCACCAAAAAACAACGACTGATCACGTGTTCCCGTCGCGACGAACATCTGGCGTACCAACACACCAGCGTGGAACGTGCGCGGCCAGCGTGGGCGGAAGATACGCATAGCGTTCGGGCATTTCAACCCCCCAACATCACAGTCTGAATTCAAAGGTGCGTACGTGAAGACTTGACCGTGAGGAAGGCTCTGCATACCATCCCGCTTCGCGCAAGGTGCGCGCTTCCTTCCAGAAAAAGGAGAATCCCATGAAGACGGTTGTTGCTTTCGTCATGGTCAGCTCAATGTGGCTGGCCGCCTGCGGACCCAAGGCTCAGACCACCCCGGCTGCCACCCCGGCTGCTGCTACGCCCGCTCCGGCGGCTCCGGCTGGCGCTCCCCCTCCGTAATATCGGTGGGTGCGCTGGGACTTCAGCGGGCATCGCCTGTCTGAGGTCTCACCAAGAAGGCCTGTCACCTTGTGTGGCGGGCCTTTTTTTTGCCCCAATCTTTCCGAAAAAACGGCGGCCGCGAAGCCGCTCGATCAGCACCGGATCTCGCACGTTCAGATCCGTCATGCTCAGCAAGCGGTCCGGTCCACCGGATGCGGTCCGTAGGGTCGGTTAGGGTGCCCCCGCTGAGCGACCCGATTTACCGCTCTGTTTTCATTGATCACCGAGATCACCGACGAACGCAGGCCAGCTCTGACTCCGCACGGGTGTTGGCATGGCAGTTGCTTACAGCTCGTAAGCGAAACCCTCGCCGTTATCCCGAGAGGAACCCCGATGAGCCAGCCAGCGACATCCTTGCCTCCCCACGACCCCCGTGACCCGACACTGATCAAGATTGCACATTCCGTGCTTTCCACCGATGAGGAGCTGTGGCGACGCTGCGCGTTTGTCGGTCTGAGGCTCCTTGATGGCGGTCTCCATGAAGCGCGGCAGTGCCCGCAATGTACGACGGTGGTCCTCCGCCCCACTGGTTTTTCGGAAGCAGCCCGTGCACTGGCAGGGAGACTCGCCACGTTGGGCGTTCCCCTCAGTTTGAGCCTGGCTGCGCAGTCGCTAGCAGAGTGGGCGTCGCGAACCGCCCCGACACCAGCAGATGGCCCACCGGCGAACAGTACCGTACTGATGGCACCGCAAGATGAGGCGCTGATTGTGCGCATTCCGATCGGTACGTCGCTCAAAGAAGCAGAGCGACGACTCATCCTCGCTGCGCTGGCATCGTTTCAGGGCAGCCGCAGCGAGACCGCCCAGGCCCTGGGCCTACCCCGTCGCACGCTCTACAACAAACTAGCAAGCCTACGCCGTCGACAAGCCAGCA
>CALLYL010000511.1 GCA_937859535.1 uncultured Myxococcales bacterium | reverse complement strand
TGGATCTACAAGCGGCGGAGTATTTGCAAGGACTCATCGCGCTCTACCGGGACCAGCTCGACGAGGCGATTGCGCTGGCGGCTTTGGCCAAGCAAAAGGCCCCCTGGCTCTATGAAGCCGAGGAGCTGGCCGGAGATGCCCACGCCTCACGGGGACTGAACGCGAAGTCTCGGGGCCAAACAGAGACGGCACGGACCTCGCTCCAAACCGCGTATTCCCACTATCAAGCTGCCATTGCGATGGGCCGCAGCGCGGGACATCTCTATGAAAAAGCGGCCGAGATGCTGCTGCGCCAAAGCGAGATCGATCGTGAGCAGGGCAAACCGATCGTGGCCCCCCTAGAGCAAGCACGCTCGCTCGCCGACCAAGCCATCATGGCCGCCCCGCAGCGCCCGAGTGGCTACATCAAGAAAGCCTATGCCCTGTTTCACCTAAGCTGCGCCTATCTGGCGACCGATCAGAATCCCTCGGCACTGGTGCAGCAACTCGTGCAAGTCGGAGATCGGACGCTGACACTCGACCCGCACGATGGCTATGCGCTCGATGCGGTGGGAGCTGGTCTGGGATGTCTTGGAAGCTACGAACAGGCCCATGGAAGGAGTCCGATTCCGATCTGGCAGGATGCCATGGCGAAACTACGCCGCGCTGCGGAGGTCATGCCCCACTTCCCTTGGGCATACAACGACTACGGTGGCGTGTTTGTAAACTTCTTGGAAGAGAAGGCCAAGACAGAGGCGTTGACTGAGTCCAGTGTTCAGGCTGCCGAGCAGTGGATTCTCAAAGCCACCGAGCTAGACCCGGAGTACGCGTATCCGCTTGGGAATCTGGCCAAGCTGTACGGGGTGCTGTCCACCTTCCATCTGGTACGCGGTCAAGATCCGAAGCCGAGCGCACTACGTGCCATTGACTATGCACAGCGCGCCCTGACCAAGGATCCGACGCTGTCCTGGACTCACTATTACTTGGGGGTCAACTATCTGAGCTTGGCAGAGTTTGCGATGCAATCCGGGCACTTTCCCGGGGAGTGGACCCAGAAGGCCCTTGCGGTTGCGGAGCAGGGAAGCGCGCTCAATGCGCTCAATCCGCTCTATCCATTGCTGGGAGCGGTGGCACATCGCTACAACGCGGAATACCAACTCAATGAGCGACAGGATCCGCGCCATTTCATCGAACAGAGTCAGCACTTTGTGAAGAGCTGTCACCAACTGCGCCCCCCCTTTGCGGACTGCTACCTCGTCGAAGCGCGACTCTTTTTGCTCCTCGCCAGTTCACTTCCCAAGCAGAACCGCACGACAGCGCCGATGCTGACCCAAGCCTGGAATCAACTGGAGAAAGGACTCGCGATCGACAGACTCAACAGCGAGTTATTTTGTCTGCGCGCCGAGGTGCGACGGGTCCGGGCACCAGGACAGCGGCTGGCCATCGACGAAGCGCTGAGCGATGTCACGCAGTCACTGGCCATCAGTCCTCACTTTGCCCAAGCGCTGTGGTTACGTGGCCAGTTGCTACTTGACAAGGCGGAAGCGACGCCCGATGCCTGGCGGCCATCCGCAGCCGCACATGCGGTACGTGCCTTCGCAACCGCTGCGGATCAGAGTCCGATGTTGGCGGGACGGTATGCAGTGGAAGTCGCGAGGGCAAACCGGCTCGCCGAGGGCAGACGATGAATGGGAATGGGAATGGGAATGGGAATGGGAATGGGAGTGTCGGCTGTGACTTCGGGTCGTGTTAGAAGTCGTTGTGAAGGAGCCATCCGCTCGGAACCGTCGCGCAAGAAGGCAGCGCGGGCGTGCAGCCAGTAAAGCTGATGCTGGTGTCACGGCGGTTGTCGAGACAGAGTGCCCCGTTCACGCCCCAGTACGCTTCACTTTGACCACCGCTCGCGTTGTTAAGCTGCGGGCTCAGGTTGTCGCGAACGTAGATGGTATGGCCCTCTTGCGTGTAGGGCAGATCGCCACAGTACGCAGCGCGCTTCATCTGGACACAGGCCTGATGCAGGTCTGGCCCCGCCGTGCCATTGGACCAGGGCTTGTAGCCCCAGAGCATGCAGGCGACGATGCCGCCGCTCGCACAGGACATGTCGACGAAGCTCGTGTCCGCGAGACGGGTGGCCGTCAGCGGATGCGTGTTGGTACCGGGCACGAACACCACCGGCTCGGCGACGCCGTTTTGCACCGTGCAGTAGTTGCTGACCTGCGATGGGCTACCGTCGTTCCAGTAGTCGATGGAATAGCCGCTCAGCGAGGCGTCCCCGGTGAGTCCCGCTGGCTTGTGGAGGCGCATCGAGAACACGCCCGCCGGTCCACCGGATGGAAAGGTCACCTTGAGGATCAGACCATCGAGCGCGTCGCCCGATTTGGTCACAATCTGGTTGTTCGCCCGGTTGCGAAGCGTCACGTAGAGGTTGGTGGGGCCGTGGCTCTGTGCGTCCAGGTTGTAGACATCGAAGCGACTCGATCCCAAGACCGCTTCTTGGATCACGGTCTGCGCATCCTGATCGGGCTGCCCTGCGGAGGTCAGCTTGAACACCGCAAACACCTGGTTGGTCCCGTTCTTGACGCCCAGTAGATGCCAGCCCGCCGAGGTCTGAGCCAGTCCGAACTCGTGCTCGAGCATCGAGTAAATGCCCTGTCCGTTGTAGTAGGTGCCACCTTGCGGCAACGGCTGCTGCACGTCCTCCAGGTCACTGTCCACCATCGGCATGCAGCCCATCGCCAACGCAGAGGTCATCACCAGCAGCGAAAGCATCTTGTGGATCGTCATGGTCGTCCTCCCCCGTTGACTGCTTCACAGTCAACATCGTGTCCCCTGCTGCGTCGACAGGAGCGATCCCACACGGAACGCCCTCTGCACGCCGCCAAGCTCTCACTTTCGTTAGAGTCGTGAGGTCGACGTTTGGGCAAGCGCTCCGCGAGTTTTTTGGACAACCGATGGGAAAGGATTGATCGGAGCGTCGCGACCCAGAGCCGCGAGGGCCAAAGCAAGTGTGCTGGAGCGAAGCGGACTAGCTACAACCGGACGTGGCCCCGCAGTTGAGGCACTTGTGGCACGCACCGGAGCGAACCATGATCGTGCCGCACTCGTGGCAGGTCGGGGCATCCGTTTCGGCGCGGAAGGCGCGGGTCTGGGCTGCGCCAAACAGTGCGCTCAGGTTCGGTAGAGCGGGAGGTGGCTCGACGGTCTGGGACACCGGGGCAGGCGTCGGCAGGTCCATTTCGAGCTGTTCTCCCTGAACCTGCTCGGGCAGAAACTTCGCTTCTAGCCAGCGAAACAGGTAGTCCATGATCGAGCTGGCACGCGGAATGTCTTGGTTGCCGGTCCAGCCCGACGGCTCGAAGCGAGTCCGGCTGAACTTGTCGACCAGCAGCTTGAGTGGCACCCCGTGCTGTAGCGCCAGCGACACCGCCGTCGCGAAGCTATCCATCAGGCCCGAGATGGTCGAGCCTTCCTTGGCCATCCGAATGAAGATCTCGCCCGCCGATCCATCCTCGTACATGCCGACATGGATGTAGCCGTCATGACCGGCAATCGCGAACTTGTGGGTGATCGAGCGCCGCTCATCGGACAGCTTGCGCCGCACCGCCATCGGTGGACCCTTGGGATTGGCGAGAGCCGCCACCTGCTGTAGAAAATCCTCGACAGATAGCGCGGTGGCATCGCGGAGCTGCTGCCGCACTTCTTCGGGCAGCCGATCGATCAGCACCTGAATCGGGAGCGTGCTCGCAGCCACCGCAGCACCCGTCGGGTTCTCGGTCTTTGAGGTCGACAGCGGCTGACTACGCTTGCATCCATCACGATAGATGGCAATCGCCTTGAGCCCAAGCTGCCACGCCTGCATGTAGGCGTTCTCGATGTCCTCGATGCTGGCATCGCTGGGCAAGTTGACCGTCTTGCTGATGGCCCCAGAGATAAACGGCTGCGCCGCCGCCATCATCTTGATGTGCCCCATCGGATGGATCGAACGCGTACCATTTTGGGCCCGGAACGCGCAGTCAAACACCGCCAGATGTTCGGGCTTCAGACCCGGCGCACCCTCGATCGTGTCCTGATTGGTGATGTGCTCGATGATCTGCTTCTGGGCGGCGAGGTCATAACCGAGTCGGGTCAGCGCCTCGGCGACAGTCTGGTTCGTAATTTTGAGCATGCCGCCACCGACGAGGCGCTTGTACTTCACGAGCGCGATATCGGGCTCGATGCCGGTGGTGTCGCAATCCATCATGAAGCCGATGGTTCCCGTTGGTGCAAGCACAGTCGCTTGGCCATTGCGGAAGCCGTGGCGCTCGCCGATCGAGATGGCTTCGTCCCAGGCCGCCCGCGCTGCCTGCAACATGTCGTAGGGACACAACGCCGAATCAATGTGGTCGACCTGCTGACGGTGCTTGTGCATCACCCCCAGGAACGGCTCGCGATTCTTGTCGTAGCCCGCGAACGGCCCACCATGATCCCGCGAGATCTCGGCGCTCATCCGATACGCCCGACCACCCATGATCGCCGTCACGGCACCGGCATACGCCCGGCCCGCGTCCGAGTCATAGGGCAGACCCCGCGACATCAGCAGCGCGCCGAGGTTGGCGTAGCCCAGCCCGAGCGGACGGAACAAGTGGCTGTTCTGACCAATCTGCGGCGTTGGATAGCGAGCGTTGTCGACAATGATCTCCTGCGCCAGGATGGTCAAATCGACGGCCCGCTCGAATGACTCAATGTCGAAATCACCGGCCTGCGCGTGCCCGACCGGGAACTGGAACTTGCGCAAGTTCAGACTCGCCAAGTTGCAGGCACTGTCGTCTAGGAACATGTACTCCGAGCACGGATTCGACGCGTTGATGCGCCCAGAGTTCGGGCACGGATGCCACGCGTTGACGGTGGTGTCGAACTGGAGGCCGGGATCGCCACACTGGTGGGCAGCGTCGGCAATCTGTCGCCATAGATCCCGAGCCCGATAGGTATCGACCACGGCTCCGTCTCGAACGGCACGGGTATGCCAAGGCCGGTCATGAACGACCGATTCCATAAATCCGTCGGTGACGCGCACCGAGTTGTTGCTGTTCTGGAAGAAGATCGAGTTATAGGCTTCACCGTTGAAGCTGCCGTCGTAACCAGCGTCGATGAGAGCCCAGGCCTTCCGCTCTTCATTGGCCTTGCAGTGCACGTACTCGACGATGTCCGGATGGTCGACGTTCAGGATGACCATCTTGGCAGCGCGACGGGTCTTGCCACCGGACTTGATGACGCCCGCGAACGCGTCGAAGCCCTTCATAAACGAAACCGGGCCCGAGGCACCGCCACCGCCTTGCAGGGACTCACGCGAGCTGCGGAGCGACGAAAAATTCGTTCCAGTACCCGAACCAAACTTAAACAGCATGCCCTCGGTCTTGGCGAGGGTAAGGATGCTGTCCATGGTGTCTTGCACACTGTTGATGAAGCAGGCCGAGCACTGCGGCTCAGCCTCGACACCGACGTTAAACCAGACCGGAGAATTGAAGGCCATCTTCTGGTGAAGGAGTAGATGGGTCAGCTCGCTGCGGAAGACCTCAGCATCGGTTTCGGTACGGAAATAGCCGTCTTTGATACCCCAGCCGGTAATCGTCGAAACCACCCGGCCAATGAGCTGCCGAACCGAGCGTTCCCGCGTCGGCGTGCCCAGCGAGCCCCGGAAGTACTTCTGGACGACGACGTTCGTGGCAAGCTGCGACCAGCTCTTTGGGAACTCGACATCCTTTTGCTCGAAGTAAATCTTGCCGCTTTCGCCGGTGATGCTCGCGGTGCGAAGCTCCCACTCCACCTCGGTGAAGGGATCCACGCCCCGCTCCGTGAAGTAGCGCGGGATCTGTAGACCCGGCTTGCTCGCCGATTTGCTCGCCTTGTCACGGCTCGCGGTGCGCTTCTTCGGTGCCTTGGTTTCGCTGGCTGACTTCGCCTTACTGAGAGTCCGGGGACCGCTCGACGAAGAGGTGCTCGAATATTTTCGGGTTCCACCCATAATGACTGCTTCTTCCGACTTCTCCATCATGTGCTCATTCCTCATACAGTCGTTGGTCCCGCAGGTCGCCGTCGGACAATAGGGTGCCCAAGTGGCTAGCTACAGGCCAAGCGCTTCAGCCCCCCAGACTTACGGGCTGAAAAAAAGTTGTGTTACCGATTCGGGTGTTGCTCTTGCCCTCGCCGCGACGACGGAACCAACAAGCGATTCCGAACAACTGACCGCCGTAACGACAAGAGGATCGCTACTTAGCATGTAGGGTAACGCAGTGCAATTCCCCAAACGCTCCAGGCCGCTAAGTTGGTAATCAGCGACGGGAGTTTGGCCGAATAGAAGGGGCTCAAAACTGCCCAATCGGTGGAGATCCTAGCTGCCCAAAGCATCTTCGGGCCCCTGGGTTTCAGCCGTCAAAACGGCGGCCACCGATCGCTCTAGATCGTCTTCTCCATCGTCGCTGACAAGCGCCTTAAGCTCTGCTGCGGCGGCATTTTCGACCACGTCTTGGGCTGGAACCGGGTCCGCTTTCGGTCGGACCACTTCTTGGGGCACAGTCGGCGCTTGGGCTGCTGCGGGCGCAATCGGCGCTGGGATGTCGCCGCCCCGTTCCTCGGCAAAGAAGTGCCGCACCGCATCGGCTGCCGCTTCAGTCATGCCAGGCACAGCGAGCAGCTCTTCGCGGCTGGCGATCCGAATCCGCCGCACGCTACCAAGCGTCCGCAGCAGGGCCTGCTGGCGCCTGGGTCCGATGCCGGGAATGTCTTGGAGCTGCGAGCGGATCGTGCGCTTTTCACGCAGCTTCTGGTGGAAAGCGACCGCAAAGCGATGGGCTTCGTCCCGAATCCGCGACAGCACGAACAGCTCAGCGGTGTTGTCGCGCAGCCGAATCGGGTCTTTGGTCCGAGGCAAAAACACCCGATCGGGCTTGCGATCGCCACTTACATCTTCGCGCTCTTTGGCCAGGCCGATGACGTCCAGCTCTGCCGCCCAGTTCAAACCAATGTCCTTGAGCGCCGCCAGCGCCGTCGCAAGCTGCCCCTTGCCGCCATCGATCACCAGCAGATCCGGCAGTCCCCAAGGATCTTCGGAGGGGGCTTCGGCAGCCTCTTCCAGCGCCGCTTCACCGAGTGCCGCTTCGACCTGAGCATCGGCGGCCTCGGCATCTTCCGGATCGGGGTTGTCTAGGTCGGTCAGCTCCTCGAGCGGCGGCAGATCTGCTCGCGGTGCCGCCACTTGCACAGGCAACAGTGCGTCAGCACGGCGCCTGGCGGTTTGAGCTGCCGAAAAGCCGACCTCGCTCGATACCGAACCCGGTCCTTTGGTTTTACCGAGCGCCCGCCGAAACCGCCGCGACAGCACCTCATACATCGCCGCGAAGTCATCGTTTTCCACCGAACGGACCTTAAATGTCCGATACAGGTGCTTGGCCGGTTCGCCATCGAGAAACACCACCCGCGAGGCCACCGTGTCCGAGCCTTGCAAATGCGAGATGTCGAAGCACTCGATCCGCTGCGGCAGCTTCTTGAGCCCGAGCTTACGCTGGAGCTTGGCGAGCGCTGCCTCGGCATCCTTGGCCCGGTTGCGACGACTGCTGTAAGCCGCTGCAGCGTTTTTGTTGGCCAGGTCCACCAGGCGATGACGCGGCCCACGCTTTGGCGTCTGCACCTCGACCTTGCGGGCTTTGCCGAGCAGCTCGCCGGTTCGCTCGCGCAGCCACTCGCTCTTGGCCTGCTGGTCTTCGATCTCGATCGGGAGCAGCACTTCGTCGGGGATCTCGATGCCAGCGCGGTCGTAATACTGGCTCACGAACGAGGACATCGACTCTTCGTCAGGGAACTCTTGGCCGGTGCAGCGAAACGTCCGCCGTCCGACCAGCTTTCCTTGGCGAACCAGGAGCACCGCGATCTCCAGCACGTCGCCTTCGCGGTAGTAGCCGATGACATCTTGATCGACGAACTGGGTCGCCACCGCGTGCTGCCGTTCCAGCGTGATCTCAATCGCCTTGAGCTGGTCGCGCAGCGCCGCCGCCGCTTCAAACTCCAGGCTGTCCGACGCCGACATCATCCGCTCGCGCAGCCGATCGAGCAGCTCGCTCGACTTGTGTTCCAAAAACAGCGCCACGTCCCGCACCTGCTCGGCGTACTGCGAGGGCGGCACCGGCAGCACGCACGGCGCATCGCAGCGCTTGATCTGATGTTCCAAGCAAGGCCGCCGCCGACCGTTCATCACTTGATCGGTGCAGGTGCGCAGCCGAAAGTGACGCCCGATGACCTCCAGCGTCTGCCGACACGCCCGCGCCGAGTGATACGGCCCAAAGTAGCGCGCTCCGTCCTCGCGAATCTTGCGCGTCACCTCCAGCCGGGGATAGCGGGCCTTGGCATCGAGCCGCAGCACCAGATAGTTCTTGTCGTCGATGAGCCGGACGTTGAAGCGCGGCTTGTGCTGCTTGATCAGGTTGTTTTCGAGCAGCAGCGCCTCTTTTTCACTGCTGGTGATGACCGTCTCGATGTCGGCCAAGATCCGGTCGAGCAGCTTCACAAAGGGCCGATTGTCGCCCGAGCGATGGAAGTAGCTGCGCACGCGGTTCTTCAGGCTCTTGGCCTTGCCGACGTAGATGACGCGACCGCGCTTGTCCTTCATCAGGTAGACGCCGGGCTCGGTCGGTAGCTTTTCGAGCAGCTCGGCAATCGACGGTCGCAGCGCGATCTCATCCTCCGTGAGGACGGGCACTTGCTTGCGACGACCGCGTGGCGCAGGGGCCTCGCCTTCGGGAACCGGGATCGGGGTGGTGTCGCTGGTCGGCACCACGGCTGGGGCCAGAGCCAGGTCCGTCGATGACGCCACCGTCTCGGATGGCGACGGCGCAAACGAAGGGGCAGCTTTACGACCTCGGGCAGACATGGCGGCTACTGTAGCCAATCCACAACCCGTGGTCGTCGCAAAAACTCCAGTCCAGCGCGCTACAAAGAAAGCAGCAAGCGCTCGATCAGTGACGCCGCCTTGGCACAGCCATCATGGGCCTGCATGTGGCGGCTGGTGCGCTCGAGGTTGCGACGAATGACCGGATCGAACAGGACGGTTTCGATCGCCTGGCTGAGCTGCTCCTCGGTCCACGAGTAGCGATGCAGCGCCACGCCGTGCTGGGTATCAGCCACTCGCGCCGCATTGTCATGACCATCCCAGGTAAAGGGCATCATGATCGGCGACTTCCCAAAATAGAGCGTCTCGTTGAGCGTGTTGTTGCCGCCGTGCTGGATCACCACATCACAGTGCGGCAGCAGCCCAATTTGGTTGCACCACGCCGTCACTTGCACGTTGTCGGGCAGCTCGGGGTAGGCGGACGCATACGGACCCACCGAGACCAAGACCCGATACGGCAGCTTGCCAAGCGCCGCGATCAGTCGCTGGATGACGTCGATCTCAGACGAACCTGCCGAGCCAAAGCCGACATAGATGAGCGGTCGATCTTGGTTCACCGGGAAAGTCGGCACCACGGTGGGCGATCCATCGTGACGTAAGCAGCCATCTAGGTAGGCAAAGCGCTCGGGATCGAGCGGGTTGTGACGCTGGTAACGCAGCGGCTGTGGGTACAGCAGCAAGTTCAGATACGGCGACGGCTGTTGGAACTCCGGCCACGGCAGCGCGGGATGCCCGGTCGAGACGACAAACTCGTTGAAGCGCTCGTGAATGGGTCGGATCGCTTTGGCAAACCGCGCCTCAAACTGGGCAAAGCCGGCCTGATCGTGCTCGTGGCAGCCGGAGACAAACGGCGGAATGCCCGGATCGGAAATCTCGTTTTCGCTACACGACACCACCCGCACCCATGGACAACCAGCCATTTCAGTCGCCGGATACAGTGTCGCGTTGTCTTTGACAATGAGAGCGGGCCGCAGCTCTGCCAGCGCCGCAGCCAGCCCCGGCTGGGCAAAGCGCACCGATTCAACACCTGCTTCCAGGCAGGCCTTCACATAGGTGTCGACCTGTTCCAGCGGCGAGGTTCGATACGCCACCAGCGCCTGGCGCATAAACTCGTGCATCTTCTCGGCGAGTTCGTTCGCAGGCAGCGGTAGAAGGCAGGACACATGATGCTCTTCCAGCCCATATCCGCGAGCCGGTCCGGCCATCAATGGGTCCACCAAGAACACCGGGCGATACCCCTTGTGCTGCAAGCGCTGGGCGATCCCAATCAGGTTGAGGCACGGGCCCAAGGCAGCAGGGCTCGGGAAAAACACGATCGTCTTCTGTACCGCCATGTAGAGCACTCGGCAGTGCGCGACCGGCACTGTCCCGGTTCACTTTATCACCATCGACCACACGCTAGAACGCGTGCGCTTGGTTGCCTCCGCACTCGGTGACGCGGTGGCTGGCGGGCTTGACGGAAATAAAAAACTTTGCCGCTGCGGCGTGGCGCTGTATGGAAGGCGCAACTCTTCGCATTCGAGGACAAAAGGCGCAATGAACAGACCTCCGCAGCTTGCCAAGGACCGTCGAGAGGGTGAGACTCTCGACGCAGCCGGAATCGCCGATCGACGCAGCGGTAGGGACCGTCGGATTCACGAGCGCATCTTGGTCGACTGGGCGGTCGACTACCGAGCCTCGGACACGTTCTTGTTTGCGTACATCTCGGACATCAGCGCGATGGGCATCTTCATCCGCACCCGAACGCCCGAGCCGCCGGGGACGCGCCTCAACCTAAGCTTTAGCCCGCCCGGTGGCCCCGCGATGGATCTCGAAGGTGAAGTGATCTGGATCAATCCGCCACGGGATGACGATGACAAGAGTCGTCAGCCGGGGATGGGACTCCAGTTTGTCGATCTGGGTGATGCGCAGCGCGAACAACTGGTGCGGCTGGTGCGAACGTTTGCGTATCTGCCCGATGAAGAAGAAGTGGTCGGCACCTGCTAGTCGGCGAGGATCTCGACGATGCCACGGCTGCCGTCGATGCGTAGGTACTGACCGGTGCGAATGCGCCGGGTGCCATCGGTGACGCCGACGACCGCCGGGATGCCATACTCACGGGCTACCACCGATCCGTGGGTCATCATTCCGCCGATATCGCAGACGAGGCCCGCTGCGTGAACAAACAGCGGCGTCCAGCCCGGATCGGTATAGGGGGCGACCAGGATCTCTCCGGCGTGCAGGATCTCGACCGAAGGATCGAGCACCACCCGCGCCAATCCCTCGACAATTCCGGCGGAAACGCCCAGTCCGGCCAGTGCGCCATGCGGCAGGTCCGTCGGGGGCAGCAGTCGCGGCACTTCGCCCTCGCTGGTCATCACCAGCGGCGGGTTGAGGTGAGCATAGCGTTCATGTTCGGCGCGACGGGCCAGCACCGTACTCTGTAGATCGAGTGCCGGATGGCCCAACAAATCCAGCAGTTCATTGTAATGAAGGAACCAGACATCTTCGACGGTTGCTAGCCGCTTGGCTGCGACCAGTGAATCGGCCACGGCCAGGACTTCGCGACGGAACTCCCACAGGCAGCGCACCAGCATGTACTTCGGATGCTCGCGTAGCCCCAGTGCATAGCGAACGCAGCGAACCTCGCGAGCCACCAGCCGCGCCGCGAGACCACCGCCTGCCGCTGCGACCAGGCGCTGACCAGCAGCCTCAGCTTCCGCCTGAAGTCGCTGGAAGTGGGCACGATGGGCCCCTGGTTCCGAAGCACGAGACAGACTGCCGATGATGCTCCCCAGCAGCAGTCCCGGCTGATCCCGATAGCGCGGTCGCGCCACGTCGATCTCACTGGGTCCGCGCATGCCGAAGCGCTCCAAGAAGCCCTCGAACGCACGCACGAACGGCTCTCCGCCCGGCAGGTCACGCAGGGCTTCGAGCGCGGTGGGATCTCCAATCCCCCGTCGCAGCGCCTCCATGAGCTCGGGATAGGGCCGGACCAAGTCCGTCAGATCACCGACCAGCAAGTCCATCTCGGTGGTGATGTTGCCGTACAGACCACGCTGCAGCGCTTCCACATCTGCCGCATACTGGCTTCCCGCAAAGCGCTGCCGCAGCAGCCGCAGCGACAGCATGCCGACCCCAAACCGAGGGATGAAGTTTGGCAGAATCCCAAACATCCCGGCCATCAGCAGCAACAGTCGTTGTAGTCGCGGCAGCCCTGACGGCAGGGCCTGCAACTGACGTTGAAAATCATCGAGCTGGTCGTCGATCAGCCGATCGAGCGTGGAACGCAGCTTTTCGGGATGCCCCAGGAACAACTCCCGGATCAGACGCGGCGGCACTGGCCCGAGCAGACCGAGCAGCGGCCGGAGGTTCTGAAGGCTCGGCGGTGACACCGCTTGCACCTCGGGACGGTCCGCAAGCTGCTCGATCAGTGCGGCCAAATCGGGATAGACGGCGGACAGCACCCCCATCACGATCCGACGCAGCGTCGGCACACGCAACACGCTGGTCACGTCGATATACAACCGCCCGCCCGCCGACACCATCACAGAGGGCGAATCGGGAACATCGGTAATGTGGCGTTTGCCGACCGGAAACATCGCCTGCCAGATGTCCCGCCCGAGCGGAGTGATCGGAGCGATCATGTTTTGGGCGTGGCTAAACCCAAAGTAGACATGGAGCGCGTCGCCCGTCGGCAGCGGATCCGGCAGCGGATACAGCGAAGTAATCGGTCGCGCCTGCAACAGGAACAGCTCGCCGCGCTCTTTGCACCACTCGATGTCCTGAGGAATGCCACCGAAGAAGGATTCGACCCGGCGACCGAGTCCACAAAGCTCGCGCAGGGCTTTGTCATCTAGCACGCGGGTCTTTCGATCGTGCTCAGACAACTTCTCGGTCACAGTGCGTCCGTCTGGTAGCGCCCGAATCGCCAGCGCTTTGTCACCGATCCGCACGTCCTTGACCGCCCCGGTGCGCTTGTCGAGCCGATAGAGGTCGGCCGTGACAAGCCCACTCACCAGCGCCTCCCCCAGCCCGAAGCCCGCATCGATGGTGACGGTGCCTCGATGGCCGCTGACCGGATCGGCGGTGAACAAGATGCCGGCAGAGTCGGGAAAAACCATCCGCTGAACCACGACCGAGAGGCCAATGCCGCGCTGGCCAAAGTGGTTCTTCTGGCGATACATGATGGCGCGGTCGGTAAACAGGCTGGCGAAACAACGACGGATGGCGTCGAGCAGCGCCTCCTCCCCGCGAACGTTCAGGTAGGTGTCCTGCTGTCCCGCAAAAGACGCTCCGGGTAGATCCTCGGCGGTGGCACTCGAACGAACCGCATACGCAGACTCTGCTCCAATCGCTTGCCACGCCGACACCGCAGCCATCGCCACTGCATCAGGCAGTGGCACCGCCAGCAGAGCTGCACGGATTTGTGCCCCGAGCACACGCACCGCTTCCGCATCATCGGCAGGCACCGCATCCAGCGCCGCATACAGCCGAGGTAGCGCGGAACAACCAGCGGCAAATGCGGCGAAGCCCTTGGTCGTGACGCAAAATCCCGGTGGTACCGGAAATCCCGCACGAAAAAGAACCCCCAGGTTCACCCCTTTGCCACCCACCGTAGGCAGATCCGCCGACCCAATCTGCTGGAAGGTCCGAATCATCGCTCCCCCCTTTGACGCGCTCGAGTGAACGCGTTCCGCCCCACCATTAGAAGGTGTTTCGCCAGCGCCGCAAACGAGCAAACACCTCTGTGGATGATAGCTCCGATTGCAGTTCCACTTCCCGATTCGCTACCGCCGCTTGAACCTGAGCCTTTTCACAGCGCAGAAATGGGTTGGTCGCGTGTTCGATTGCCATCGTCGATGGCTCACACGGCTCACCACGGTCCCGCCGCGCTGTGCAGTCCTGCTCACGAGCGAGCGTCGCCGCATTGGCGGGCTCGATGTGACGGGCAAAGCGTAGATTCTTCGCCAGGTATTCGTGTCCGCTGAAGACCCGCGTCGGACTGGGCAGTGCCGCCAAGCGACCCAGCGAGCCATGAAGCTGGACCGGAGTGCCCTCGAACAGCCTCCCACAGCCAGCACCAAACAACGTATCGCCGGTAAACACCATCTCTTCATCGGGAAAGTGATAGGCCACGGCGGTCAGGGTATGCCCCGGAACATGCAGCGCCAACACCCGCGTCCCGAACAGCAAAAACGATTCCCCATCAGCCAGACCGTGCGTCTGGGCTGGGATGCGATGGCCGTCCGTCAACTCGTCGACATGACCATATACGGATAGCTCGGGAAAACGCGACCGTAGTTCTTCATGGCCGCCGATGTGATCCGGGTGGTGATGCGTCGCCAAAACTGCGGTCAAGCGCCGGCCGGCCAGTGCCGCCACAATCGGTGCCGCTTCACAGGCATCCACCACCGCCATCTCATCGCTGCCTACGGGCGACAGCAGATAAGCGTAGTTGTCCGAATAGCAGGGAACCAGCGTCACCGTCAGCATGGGTCACCGCTTAGGATGGACCGACTGGATCATCGCTCTCAACGGGTGGAGCCCACAGCGCCTGGCGAATCTCATCCAGTCGCTCCTCTAGCTTGCGCAGCTCCTCAATCTGTCCGTCGATCTCACGCTGCCGTACCGCCACATCGAGCCCTTGCGCCTTTCGTTCGGCCAGAGCGCGATCGAGCATCTCCGAAATCCCGCGATGCAGGGCTTGACCAGCCGCCGTCACGAAGTCCGCCAGCCTCGCCGAGAAATCATCCACGATTTGCTGAAAGCGCGGCAAGATCGCCTGCGCCGCCGTCTGCACCGCTTGCTCAGCCTGCTGCTTGGCCTGACGCTTGATCTCATCGGCCATCCGACTGTGAATGAGCACGGCGA
>CALLYL010000510.1 GCA_937859535.1 uncultured Myxococcales bacterium | reverse complement strand
TGACGAAAGCGGTGCCAATGACTACCAGAATTCGTCGCCACGATGCCAGGGAGAGCATGCGCGGCAGTATCCACGAGTCCCGGCCTGACACGCAAAATTTTTCGTCGAGGAAGAGTGGCGATCAGACCAAGTGACGAGCGAGATAATCGGGATAGCTGGCCGCGTCGGGAAGACGGAGATCAATCACGAGTTGGGGCTGCCTGCCGTCCTCTTGAGACATATACACCGATGAGCCGTGTCGCTGCCATGCGGGGAGCGCCATGTACTCGACGCCGTGCTGACGGAGAATCGCAATCCGCTGCTCGGGACCAGTTCCACCGAGGATGGCTTGAATCGTCGCTGGCGCGGTCTTGGCCTGCTCCAGCACATGTGTCAGGTAGCGCTCGATCGCTGCGGATTCAGCCCGCTGTCGTCGCCACTGAAAGTACGTTCGTGCAAGTTCGACATTCGGAACCTCGAACAGCCGTACATCGAAGGTGAAGACCTCATTGACCATCAGCGACAGCTTCGCCGATGCCTCACCAGCAATCCGCGCCAGCAGTCGCCTCGCATCGCTGCCTTGCGAGATCGCAAACAGCAGCAGATCGGTACGATCGGCATACCCGAAGCTGCAACCCAGCACCGCGCACAAATGCGACAGCGTCTTTAGCAGTGCCTTTTGGACCTCGCTGTCAAAGACTTGATCGGTTCGTTCATTGAGCCGCTGTTCGAATCTCCGCCCCAAGAGATGCGCCACCAGCGGCGTGCCGCTAATCAGTGGACAGTCGGCAAAGACCTCATACGGGGCCACCTGCTCTGGGACCACAGAGGTTGTCATTGTTCGTGATTATACCAATTTTTGCTTTTTGCCGAGATAGTTTGCGCAGTTTGATAGGGCGCAAAAGTTCCCGTCGCCTCAGTCAGGGTTTGGCCTGAGCCGGACACAGTCTTCTTTCGTCGACAAGAACTGTGCTCTTATAATGGAAGAATGTCATCCGCAGATCTCCCGGTTGCCAATGGTTCCGAGCTGGTCATCCTTCTGTGCACGTTTCCGAGCGGGAACGAGTGGGGCGAAGTGGCCAACACGCTGCTCCACGAACGGCTGTGCGCCTGTGTGAATCAGGTCCGCGAGGTGTCGTCGATCTATCACTGGCAGGGCGAGATCGTGTCAAACCGCGAGGTCGTCTGCATGATCAAGACCTCGGCCGTCCGATATCCAGAACTGGTACAGCGGCTCACCGATCTACATCCCTACGACGTCCCCGAGATCGTTCGGCTATCGGTCGAATCAGTAAACCAAGCCTATCTCGATTGGGTGGTGTCCGAGTGCGATCCAAGCTCGCCCGAGTCGAGTCGCACCGATGGAGAGGGTCAGCTCGACGAGGTGTAGCGAACGCCCGGCTGGATCACCCGATTCATACCGGCGGTCTACGGCGACGGCGGAAGCTGGATTCGGGGGATTCTCCCGAGTCGATACACGCCATCGGCGTTGGGGATATACATTCCACCCGAATCGCTGTCATTGGTGAGCGCCGTCATCCGTAGCACCAGTTTGTCTCCGGCCTCGAAATCGCTCGCCACGCCTTGTGCCTGCGTCTGAAATGGGACCGCGTAGAGCGGGTTCGCAGCATCACGGACAAAGACGTTTTCGACGCCAACCAGCACTTGGTCCGCGCTGTCATCGACCGCCGCCGCCGCACGGGTTCGCACTTCAAAACGAACCCGCATTTTGGTTACGCCATTGCCGAGCAGCAAGCCATCGCCAATGATGTCCCACGTTCCCGCCGGTACTTTGTCCCGAAGCACATACGCCGCTTCTAGCGATGAAGGAGAGCCACCGGCCCTCACACCAGGCGCTCAAAACGGCGGCGGTTCATGGTCCACGAGAACAAGGTTCAGCTCGCTCTGCAAGTAGTCGATCCACAGCGCCGCCGGATTTCGCGCCGCTGGCTGACAGCCGAGCGACAGCGTCATGAGCAGCGAGCCGAGCGCCGCCCGCAGGAACCGCATGGCTACTGCTGCTCCGACAGCTCGAGCGGTATCTGTACATCCCCGAGAACTTGTTGGCCGCTGCTGTCACGCATCTGCCACGCCAGGATCAGCGAGGTGCCCTCGGAGCCCGGCAGCTTCGGGAAGTACAAGAAGCCACCCGTCCGTCCACCTGGCGGCAGCCGTCCCGCCGGAAGCGCCATCTGCGCAGCATCTGACCGGGTCCATCCCGAGTCACCCTGGTTTTGCCACCACCACGGGCTGCCGTACCAGTTCATGCCCCAGCCAGCACCCCACAGCCACGGATAGTTCCAGCCCCACCACTGACGCGAATAGTAGCCGGGTCGACCGTAGTAACCCGAACGACCGTAGTAGCTACGACCGCCGTAGTAGCCCGGTCGACCATAACTGCCAGGGCTGCTGTGAAATCCCGTCGAGGGTCTCATCGCGGGCGCACCAACATGGACGCCGCCACCGCTCGGTCCGCGATAGACAGGCGCGCTCCGAACCCCCGAGAAGCTGGGTGCGCCACCCACACGAACGCCACCGCCACCACCACGCCACGCCAGCAGAACTTGTCCTTCAGTAGAGGGATTGCTCGTCGGCACTGCGTCTTTTAGGGCCAACTGCTCGGCGCGCAGCGGCGCGTACTGCATGCCGCCGGCTCCCACGAGCACAAATCCTTCGGGATTTATCAAAATCTCGGCATTGGAGCGATTTTCGATCACCACCAATACCGGCGTCATGACCTCGAGCACATCACCCGGATAGTCGCCTGGATCGAGCCTCGGGACATGGACCGAAACCCCCGCCACCTGCACCGAGGCCAGCGGCTGCGACGCCACTGGAACCGGCCGAGGCATCGTCGCACAACCGGACGATAACAACAGGCCAGCCAGTGCGATGCTCATCCGAACTGATGAAAGGGCAGTCATGGTTTCCCTCTTCTTTGCTGTCACAAGCGTAAGATGCCAACTCGCAGCGATGATGCACCGCTTGTCGCTTACACTAACTCCGCTAGCGATACCGTGCCAGTGTCGACGCTAGGCCGCCGCAGGCTCATAGGAAGCGGCTAGGGATGCCCAGGCGGCTTTTGGCCAGAAGCCGGTGGCATCGTTCTCGCAGCCGGTGGAACCGGGCTGTGACCAGGCGGCAGCGCACCGGAAGATCCGGGAACGGGCATGTGGCCAGGTGGCAGCTCTCCGTGACCGGGTGGCATCGCACCGTGACCTTGCGGCATCGCGCCGTGACCAAAGGTGGTATCAACGGGCGGCCCCGAACCCTCTTTGCGCACAGTATCGAGCACCACCGCCACCGAACGCGCCGGCAGCGTCACTGGACCGAGCTGTCCTTCCACATCGCCCGGCTGCTTGGTGCTGGCGTCTTCATCTTGGTCGACTCGGGCCGCCAACATCACCGGGCCTGTCGGAGGCCCGCCCATGCCCATCAGGTCATCGGTGGTCAGCTCAAACGCGATCTCGCTGTGATTGACCATCAGCTTCTTCGCGAGCAGCACCATGCCCGGCTGACCTCCCTGCGGGACACCTCGCCCCGACAGGAACACGGTCGCGCCCATCTTGACCTTGTCTTTGACCGCATCCGAAACCTTGATCACGCCGCTCGCCAGCACGGTCGCGGTCGACGCGGTCGGTACCGCCTGGGCCCCTTGTACGCCGTGCAGCATCGACTCATGACCCGCCGGCATGGCTGGCATCGGCTGAGTCGGTGCTGGCGCTGGCCCTTTCACCGCAGAGAGTGGTGGCAGGCTCGGAGGCGCGGGAGGAACTGCTCGGTCACGTTTTTCACAGCCGCCCTGACAGGCAATCATCAGGACGCATGCAGCCAAGGCTCGACGAGATTGCAACATGCGGCTACGTTACCACCCGTGCAAAACAGAATCCATCACGCCCGGTTGCGATCCTCGCGTCCGCTAGCGAACCAGACTGTTGAGTACATCTTTTCCCATGATGAACCGGAGCTGACCTTCCGTCCCGGCCAGTTCCTGTCCTTGCGGGTGGGAGAAGATGCGGATGGCAATGCGGTGCTACGCAGCTACTCGATCGCGTCCTCACCGGAACAGCGCGGAGAGCTTCGGCTGGTGCTGCGAATCCTCGAAGATGGGGTCGGCTCGCAGTTCTTTGCAGGACTTACCCCAGGCCAGGAAATCAGCTTCACCGGACCGATGGGATTTTTCGTCAATGAACTGTCGCATACCGGAGACGTCGTCTATGTGGCAACGGGGACCGGCATGGCCCCAATTTGGCCGATGCTGCTCGAAACCCTGGCTCGACCTGAGACGGGCCGCGTCGAGCTGTTCTGGGGACTGCGCCACGAAGACGATCTGTTTTGGCAGGACGAACTCCAATCGCTAACGGCCAGGAATCCTCGCTTTTCGGCGCACATCTATCTGTCGCAGCCTCGTGGATTCTGGCGTGAACGAGGACGAGTGGTGCCGCCAGTGCTGGAGCTATTACCGTCGCTGACGCGTCCGACCTTCTATCTGTGCGGCAACGGCCAAATGATTGAAGAATGCAAAGCGGCGCTCATCGCACGCGGTGTCGAGCGCAAGCGGCAGATCCGGACCGAAGCCTTCTTCGACTAAACCCACCATGCGCCACATCGCCATCACCGCCTTTTCCGGAGACATCTGTCAGGGGCAGATCATCAGAGAGCCGATTCCTCGTGAGCAACCCGCCCAGCGACTGCGTTTGCCGGTCTATCCATCGGTAGGCATGGCGGCAAAACCCCAAGTGCGCTGGCGATGCCTGTCGTGCAACCAGACCTGGGAGCACGAACCGCTGCCCCAAGAGGCGCTATAGCGACAGAGCGATCGGCAACCCCGGTGAAAGCCGCCACGAACTACAGATCGACCAACTCGACCTGCGGCAGCGATCGACCAAGGAACCGTGCCGCGACATCGGCCACCCGTGCCTCATCTGTGACGAAGCAGCGCAGGCGATCGGTCGGATGCAAGTTGGTTCCTTCTGTTTCGCGAGCGAGGAGATCCTGCCGGGCCAGCAGCTTTTCCGTCGCGACTGCCATTGCTTCCGCCGAATCGACCAGCATCACCTGATGGCCCCACAGCTCCGAGGCCACCTGTGCCAGCGTCGGTCGCAGCAGTGGATAATGCGTACAACCCAGCACCAGCGTATCGAGCAGCGGAGCCCGATCGCGCAGCTCGGTCAAATAGCGACGAACGATGAGCTGACTCACCGGGTCAGCGGGATCGGTCCAGCCCTCCTCGACCAGCGGCACCAGTAGCGGGCAGGGCTGGACGTGGATTCGTAGCGACGGAGCCAACGCCAACAGCGCTCGCTCGTAAGCGCCCGATCGAATCGTCGCCAGCGTGCCGAGCACGCCGACCTCACCGCTGCGCGTCACGGCCGCTGCTGCCTGGGCCCCGGGTTCGACGGCACCCAGCACACCAACGGACAGCTCCGCACCAAGTCCAGGCAGCGCCGCCGCCGAAGCGGTATTGCACGCGATCAGCAGCAGCTTGACGTCGTGACGCAGCAAAAATCGGGCAGCGTTGCGTGAGTATTTGAGTACCGTTTGCGCGCTTCGGGTTCCATACGGCACCCGCGCCGTGTCACCGAGGTAGACGATTCTCTCGCTCGGCAAGCGCGATAGCACCGCCGCGACCACGGTGAGCCCACCGACGCCCGAATCGAAGACTCCGATCGGACGACTGCGATCTGTGGTCATCAGTTCACCGCATGCGGCAGCGCAAGCAGGAACGGAGCGATCTCCGCGTCGAACTTGCTACCGTCAGGGCGAACCATTTGGTACGACCCCTCCATCGTTCCAAACTCGGTGCGCAGCATGCAGCCGGACGAATAGGTGTAGCTCTCGCCAGGACGAAGAAACGGATGCTGACCAACGACACCGGGACCACGCACCTCTTCGACATGCTGGGTAGCGTCGGTGATGACCCAGTGTCGGCTGATGAGTTGCGCAGGCTCCGTACCGGTGTTGCTGATCGTGATGGTGTAGACGAAAAAGTGCATCCGCGCCTCGGGTTGCGAGCGCTCCGGTGCATAGCGCGTCTTTACCTCAACGCGAATACCTTGCGTCGTCGTATCGGACATCGTGACCTCGGGAAACTCAACGAAAGCGGCGCAGATACTAGCGGGGTTTTCGATCGAGCGGGGAGTTGTTGCAGTGGGGTTTCGCTCTAGCGAGCACTTTCTGGAGAAGAGGTGGCAGGCACTGGCGCGGGAGCAACCTGCGACGTGGGAGCCACTGGCGCGGTCGGTGGGGTCGCAGGCGCGGTCGGATTGCTCGGTGCGGTCGTGGCTGCGCTGCTGGAGGCCGCTGTGCTCACTCGTTCCAGGCGGACTCGTTTGCCGTCTTGGAAATGCTCGATCAGATCAATTTTTCCGTCGGAGTCGCTGTCGTGCTCATCACGCACAAGCTGACCCGCTTCGTAGAAGGTCTTCTGATCGGCGACCCCATCTTTGTCATGGTCAAACTCCTCACGGAGCTTGCGCCCATACTTGTCTAGGTAGAGCAGCATGTCCTTGCGTCCGTCGCCGTTCAGATCGACCTCTTTGCAGGACATGTACAGCGGCGGATTGCCATCGGGGTTCTTGTGAAACACCTTCATGACATCGGGCCGCGTGCCACCACGATAGTTGGCCGTTTCGATGCGTTCGGCACCTTGACGCTGGCATCCTAGCTCGGGCCGAGGCGGGACTGCGGGAGTCGCGCTGGGCGTCGGACTGGTGCTGGCCAGACAGCCCGCAACAGCGAGCGGCATGAGCCCGCTCAAGCTTGCAAAGGACCAACGACTTCTGCGGCCGCGATTCATCTTCGCCAAGATAGCCGGGCGCCCTTTCGACGTAAACACCCAAGGCACGCTGGGTCGATTCGGACTAACGCGGCGCGGGCCTCTCAGGGCGGGGCCGACCGGCCTGGACGGGCGGGGCAGCAGCGGCCTCTGCTTCCTTGCGACGCTTGTACTTTTCGATGGCAGACACGAAATCGTCAAATGGGATCATGTAAGTCATCTTACAAAACAGACCCATGCACAGTAAAGCTCCCGCAAGTCTCCGAAGGACAGCGGGCTAGCGCCGAGTCAGACAGTAGCGTACGCCTGCCTTGAGATCGGGCAGCGTCTCCAGCTTGTCGAAGCCACCCTCGATGCGATCGCTGAGCCGGGTCAGCATCATCGCGATCTGCGGACTGATCCCGGTCACGATCGGACGTGAGCCGAGCATCTCGATCGCACTCAGCATCCGCCGCAGCGCCGTCGCACTCGCGTTGTCCATCGTTTCGACCGCCGTCAGATCGATCAGCACCAAGCGCGCCCGATGGGAAACCACCGCGTCGAGCAGCCGCTCGGTGATCGTTTTGGCACGGGCATCATCGAGTGTCCCAATCACGGGCAGCAGCAGCACACCATCGAAGACATCGAGCACCGGGGCCGATAGATCCAGGATTTGTTGATGCTGCCGTTCGATGAGCACCAGCTTTTCCGACAGGGCCGCGTTCAGCTCGTTTTTGCTCTCGGCTTCCCGCTGCGCTTCGATCGCCCGCTCGATCAGCTCGAGCTGCTTTTCTTTGCGCTCCGTGATGTCCATCACCGAGCCGACGATGAAGCGACGCCCTTCGTCGCGAATCAGCACGCTCACCGCGATCGCAACATCGACCAGCGAGCCGTCTCGCCGTCGACAACGTAGTTCAATGCCGCTCGCGCTGTGCGCCTTGCCACTGCCGCTCAACAGCTCGGCAAACAGGCCCTGCGCCCGATCCACTTCTTCCGTCGACAAAACCTTCGCCAGCGGACGACCGACCAGCTCCTCGGGACGAAACCCGACCAGCTCGCAAAACGCCCGGTTACAGCTTACGAAGCGATGACGATGGTCCCACAGACACAGTCCCACCCCGCAGGTTTCCAGGATCGCCCCGAGTAGAGACTCGTTTTCACGCTGGGTTCGTTCTCGATGCAGCCGTTCGCTGACATCGCGGGCAGTCACCAGCAACACCGATTCATCGGAAAGCGGCAATGCCCGGATCTGCAACTCGCACGATCGCGACGCCATCCCTGGAATCGCTTGTTCGACGAGCACGGTCGACTGAGGAACCCCGCCGCCGACCCGCTGAAGCGCTACCAACACCTCGGACGGCAAGTTGCGTTCGCTGGCGGCCTTGAGCAGAT
>CALLYL010000509.1 GCA_937859535.1 uncultured Myxococcales bacterium | reverse complement strand
ACGACAACCGTCGAAGACACCCAATGCGTTCCGCGCGCGGGCGCGCCGCGTGGAATCCTCGACCAGCTCCACAACGAGAGCCTTGGCTCTCGTCTTGGTGTCCTCGTCAAATTGCACGGTTAGTCGTCCTCGTACATCTTGGCGATGGCGTCCTCGACCGCTTCCGGGGATGCGGCGGGCGGCGGCGGACTAGGCGCTGGGGTCGCCGGGGCTGGGGTCGCTGCTTTCGCTGGGCGCTTTTGGCGAGTAGGCTTGGGCGTAGGCTCCGCCTTCTGCACGGGCTCCTTCTTGACCTTGGGCTTGACACCCACTGCCGACAATCGCCCGGTGCTCTCCAGCTCTGCTAGGCGAGCATCTGCGGCTGCTGCCACCCGCCTCTGCTCCTCTTGCTTAGACACCAGCTTTTGACGCTGTTTCTCTAGGTTGGCCCGTGCCTCGCCCGATGCAGGGGCTACGGCCAACCGCTGGTAGATAATCTCCAGATCCAAGCCGATCTTTTGGGCTTGCAGGGCGGCAACCTGCTTTTTGAGCTTGAGGTTAGCGACCGAGGAGACATCCCGAATTTCGTCGGAGCCAAACGTCTGCCCCGGCACAGCGCCAGTCGGCGACAGGCTTAGTCGGCGCTTTGGCACAAACTTGAGCGCTGCGTCGCTAGGGGCGACGCTCGCGCCATCGTTGCAAGAGCACGCAGTTTGCGCGATCTGGGCCAGGTTCCAGCCCTCGCGCCACTTCGCCAGGATGTACGGGTAGAGCTTCTGCACTAACTCGCGCGTGATCTGCGCGTTTGGCCACACAGCCTTCCAGTGACGTATCAGCATCGCCAGCTCGTCTGGCGGCGGATATTTGCCCTCGCGTGAAGTCATCTGCCTATGTCCCCCTTCATGTATTCAATCGTCAGTCAGTAAACGTCGTACCGCCCGTGTCCTCGTCCTCGGTTGTGGTGAGCGGTCTGGTATCAGGCTCAGTGCCCTGCGACTTGGTCACAGGCTGCGACTGCCGAGCCTGGGAAGGAGCGGCCACCGGGCTGCCGACTGCCGGGCTCTGAGCGGGGCTAGCGGGGCTAGCGGGGCTAGCGGGGCTAGCGGGGCTCCGAGCGGGATGCCCCGTAGACTCAGGGGCCGGTGGGAACGAGTAGGCAAACATCGGTGGCTCAGGCTTGGTCGCAGAGGTCGTGGCCGATACTTGTTCGGTTTTTGAAGCGACTGCCGGAGACGTGGCCGGAGCCATCACAGTCAGCGCTGACTCGCTTTTCGGTTCTGGGCTCTCGTCGGCCAGATCGAACCCTACAGCGATGTCGTTTTCGACCATGTCGCGGTCGGCTGCGGACAGATGGCCAAGGGGTTTGGTGTCGATCGGCGCTTGTGCTGGACCAAACAATGAGAGCTGCTCGGTGCGCGGCGCGGTTTGCGCTGGTGGGCTGGGTGCTTTTGCCGTTTCGAGAGCCGGACCCGTCAAGTGGAGCAATCGCGCCATGCGTTGCGCCTCGTCTTCTTGACGTTTGGCCTCGATCTGCTCAAGCTCAAGCGCATTGGCCATTGAGTCGCCTTCTAGTTCGGCCACTTGGTCATAGAGAGCTTCGATCTCTTCATCGTACCGCTTGCACATGAAGCTGCTCTTGTACAGAGCCGCGTATCTCTCCTTCTCTTTTATCTGGTTCAGAACGCGAACCAATTTGCGCGAGGCCACAAGCGACTGTGTATGATGCCTCGCCGCTGCATAGCAATCAGCCTGAGTCATTGAGGGAATAAAATTGTTCATCTTGATCAACCCTTTCGCTTGAGCCTGCGCCGGGCGCTAGCAAAGCCACTTACGATAAGGCTAGAAAGTAGCGTCGCGCTCTGCCTCACAAGCTCCCGGCCCAGACGCTCCGCCTCGCGCTCGCTGGCATCGAGCACCGTATCACCGATACGCACGCCGCTCTCGACAAGCGGTTCCACGACCGATGCCTTCCACGCACCACTATGCGGCTGCGGTTCGGGCTGCGAATCCTCAACGGGAGTCTTGCACAGAGGGCAACGCAATCCCTTGCCATTCGGCACCCGCAACCCCTCTCCGCAGCCCTCACACCATACCGCGCCGCGTTCATACAGGTATTGGTCACGCGCGGCATCGTATTGCTCGCGCTTCTTGGGATCGCCAAGTACGTCCCACGCTTCGACTGCCGCTTCAAATAGGACTCGATATTTCTCGCTACCTTCATTGGCGTCGGAGTGAGTGCGCTTGACGATGCTTCGATAGGCACTCTTCAGTGTTTCGGCGTCATCGCCGGGTCGGCACAGCAAACCTATGTAGTAGTTCTTACTGGCAATCACGGTACTACTCCGCTGCGTCTTCCGCCTTCGGTTCACCGGACATAAACGACTGAACAGACTTCATCCACAATTGGAGCTTCTCTGGATCTTTAAGAAGAACTTCCAGCCGATCATTGCTCGCCACGTTGCCCAGCAGCTCGTACAACTTGCCCATTTTCTCGTCGACAGGAGTAAGCAAATCTGCGGTCGATGGCCGCTTGGATTTGCGACCCTCGCCCTTGATGGCATTGACCGTCTCGACGTACATCGCCGCGAACGCAGGGGCAGCGGCAGCCACGATCTTGTCCCACTGCGGCGGCGGTGGTGGCGTACGAAGGCTGGCAGCGTGCTGGCGGAAGGTATCCATCAGCTCCACCTGAGTCTCCAGCAGTTTCGTGCAGGCTTGGTTCAGCAGAGCGAATTGTTCGTTCTTGACTTGCAGCTCATGAGCACTTTGCGTGCCCATCATCGCCGTGAATCCGCGATACAGAGACAATGTATCAGTAAGTGACGCAGCTCGGGCACGCACGGTGCTAGCATCAGCGGCACTCTGCTCCAGTTCGAGAGAAAGCCTTAAATCCTCCCCGTCCGCCTCAGTCCGCTCTCGTATCGCAGTAGCGACAGCGGGAGCGGCCTTCTCTCCGGGGAAGGTCCAGCTAACCGTCGCTGGATTCACGGCCAAGCGTCTATTCGCATCACCGTCCTCATAGACGACAGTGTACGTGCCGGTTTTTACTGCGGGCAGTTCCACGGGCTTTAGGAGCAGTGCTTTTTTCCCTTCCGGTGGAAAGTACCACAGTCCTTCGCTGGTTTGAATGGTTAGACGGTAACCAGTTGCTCCGGCTGGCGCCTGTACTGAGATCTCTTCACGAAATTTATCAACGGACATCTCGCTCCCCCCCCTGGCCTGATAAGTTGCCTCACTTCTGTGGCAGTGCGCAAGTGAATATTCTCACTTGATTACTTACACTGTGCAGAAAATCAGCATAGCTATGTTGGCGTCCTTTTCAGAGTCGATAATATACACGTAAAATGATCGATGATTGATCGTTAATCTGTAATCAAACAGACCGCAAAGACACAGCATATGGCCGTAAAATGATCATCATTTCCGCGCATTCTCCGACGGATGTGGCACATGGCTATATTTTTATATAGACACACTGCGCGGATATCGGATACGATTTGGAATGCTCACCGCACCCCGCACGCCGCACCCCGCACCCCGCAAGTGTGGTTTGTGTCCCGGCAAGATAGGGACAACCGAGCGCGAAGATAAGGAGTTCTGCTCGGATGCGTGCCGATCGCTAAACTGGCACCGGAACAATCGAGTTCAGGTCAGCGCTTATACCGTCGAAGACTTTGAGGGCCTGCGGGCGGCTATCGCACGGTGGGAGGAGGAGCGACTTCTTGGGCATAAAAAGCGCATCATTGGCTACTCGCTGAAGGGAGATTCTCCGAGAGCGTTGCGGGCTCGAATCGGCAGGGTCGAGTTTCCCGATCCAGGACGGAAAACAAAGCGCTTCCCCGACGAGTCGGGTGTCACCCGTGTACTTCGTGGAAGCTATTTTCGCTGGGCTCCTTTCGAGCCACCCCGCGTGCCAGTCGCCGGAGACTACGACGTGATCCTGCACTTCGACGACGGTGGCTCGGTGGTGATGGGCGAACATGAGGTGGCGAAGGGTTTCCCAGCGGTGCCCTTCCACGACAAGGAGGGCAATCGCTACGATCTGAAAGGCAAGGTGATCCCGAAGCGAAACCCGACGCCGAAGTCTCGAAGGAAGTATGTGCCCCGCAAACACAGCACGCCCGATGACTCGGTCCTGCCTGTCGAGCCGAACATCCTAGAGCATATTCGTGTCGCCGTAGCGCGTGCGGTCCAGGCAGAACGTGAAGTCGATCGGTTGCGAGCCCAGACGACACCTACCGCAGAAAATAGAGAGCACGCAACGAGGCTAGATTCGATTAGCGAACAGGTCGCGATGCTGACGGCGAAGCTGAACGCTGCGGAAGCTCAGACAGGCCAAGCCGAGGCGCGCGCGGCGCGAGCTGAAACCCAGCTCGCCCAGGCATTAGAAACGGTGCGGTCCTTGAAGCAAACCGCGTTGAGTGCGGAGGATGCTCTGGAAGGATCTTGGCGAGAGCGTGGCAGGCTGTTGGAGCAGGTCGAAATGATGCGACAAGAGGCGAGATTTCCAACCGCCAATAAAGCAGTTTCGTCGGTTGTCGAATCCCCGACGGTTGCGAGCAAGCCCGCCCCGGTTCAGCCAAGCAGCGCGGCAGTGCCTTCCTCACCCGCACCCGTCAAGCCTGCGACGGTTCCCACCGAGCAGTCAGTCCCCCGAGCTACGGGGCCGGCCGCACCCCCACCGACTGCGGTCAAGCCCGTTCCGCTGCGTCGAAACACGCTGTCGATACTCAAACCGGGAGGTCGAATATGAAGCGCAACAAGCGCGAACCGCAGAAGATTGTGCCCATCCTTCGCGAGCTTGGTTTTCGGATCAAGGAGGTCTACGCCGACTGCCTCGATCTGATGGTGGATGGAGCGCGGGAACTGCGACGCCTTCAGCAGCTCGCCCACTTTCTCAACACCCGTGGCACCTGGCTCTGCGAGCTTGAGTTAATGACCGAAGGGCTCGCGTCACAAGCCGAAGACGAGTGGCGGGTGGAGCTGTTGATCGGTCGAGTGGACCGCGCGGGCATGACCACACAGGACTACGGATGGGTTGCTTCTGCGATTCGGTCTTGGGCCAAAGCAGAGGGGCTCATTGAGAGCGACGTGGACCTACAGGCACTCCGTCCAGGGGACATGCTCAGTATCGAGGATATGAAGTCGCTCTGGGCACCCGATGTCACGCTCATCGGGTCCAATGTCAGCAAATTCCTTGCATCGCGACAAACGAAGCGGAAACCAAGAAAAGCCGCGACAGGGGGCAAGCCATGAACCGTCCGCGAATCGGGGAACGGTATGAAGCGTGCGAGCACGCCAAAGAGGGAGCGCAGCACTGGTGGAGCGTCAACGGACGTTGGATCGCTCTGTGCTCCGATTGCCACAAGGCGTTCTCAGCGAAAAAGCCGGTCGCTCTGAAGGCGGCGACGCTGACCCGTGATGACGACCGACCCCTCATGGATCTGTCTTCCAGGAAGCCGGAGGTGCTCAATTTCGATTTCCCGTGGGGTGGCAGGGCGAATAAGAAGAGTGAGGGATGATGACCAAACGAAAACAGAAGCGAAAACAGGATGTCGGTCAGAAACGTCTCTTTCAGGTGTTCCGACACCACAGCGGAACGACTCTGGTCAATTTGGAAGTCGAGCCCAAATCCGGCCCAGGATTCGACTTTGTCGGTGAAGTTTATGCTGAGGGGTTTCTCGCTGCTCATGTCGCGGTGCTGGGCGAGCTGCCGTTGCTAGACGATGCCATCAAGCCGCTGGTGGTCCTGCTCAATGAGTTGGGCTTTTGGACCGAATTTAGTTGCAGCGGACACGAGGAGAAAAACGGCGGAAATCGCGGCTACATCTTGGTGTATAATGAGCGAGCCGAAACGCTGCTGCGGCTCAAGCGCTTGCTCGCCGATATCTGGGACGAGGAGGATGGGCCATGCGACTGCGAAGGGGCTTGTGATTTTATCGACGGGCACCCTCCGGTACGGTCACTGAGGAATGGCACCCCAATACCTGTGCCCAACATGGGTGTCCGACTCGAGTTGACCGTTGAGGGCGCTTTTCACGGAGAGTGGGGGTTTCGTATCGACTTCCTCGGCTATGAGCGTTCACTAACGGCACTAGACTACGCCTGGCTGGTTGAGCAGATCGAGCTGCGCACGGGTCGCGCAAAGCCGCTCCCACAGCCGCTACACCCGCAGCCGCTCCAAGGTCGCAAGCGGCTCCTCACCATACAGCGTTTGCTCTGAGCGGAGGAGTGCATCATGTCCGAAGAAGACCAGAAGCCAGAAACCGACATCGTGCAGAGACGCCGATTGCGTAAGCAGCTTCGACTTCTCAAGTTGCGTGACCGGGAGGACAGAATCCGAATATCGCTCCGGCTTGAGGCGACTGTAGACGAGAAGCTAGACCAGCTTTCAGAACTTCGCGGACTCGATCGGAACACCGCGATCAGCGTCGCCATCGCACAGGACTGGATCGCGTGCTTTGGACCCCGAACCCTACTCGGAGGAGGGTGATGGAGAGACTATGCCGAAAGTGCCGTGAACCGATTCCGGCGGGTAGACCGACCGCGAATGATTGCGGCTCACCCAAGTGTAAATCGAAGGCGTACCGAGATCGCAAAAGGATCGCCGAAGACCTAAAAGCCGCCAAACTACTGGAAGAGGCGATGGAAGCAATTCGTGTGAGTCGCGAGATCAACGCTTCGGCGGTCAATAAGGCTCGACTCCAGCTTGAGCCGCAGCGAATCGTCTTGGTCTGCGGCTGTGGAGCACGAACCACGATACAGATTGCTAACGATTGAGCTACCAAGGGGTTCGGAGTTCGAGACTTACCGGCGACGAAGAACTAGGAACCAGCGTGGTACTTCATCAGCCGCTTCTCACCAACCGTATGAAGCTTCTTGTCTGCGACCAACTGGCCAAGCGGCTGACGGAGCTTGTCGGCCAGCTCCTCACGCCTGACGCCAATCGTCGCTAGCACGTCGTCACCGATTTGGCCCGCGATCTCCG
>CALLYL010000508.1 GCA_937859535.1 uncultured Myxococcales bacterium | reverse complement strand
ACCTGCCATGGCCGCCATGCCGCAGGCTGCGGTTGTTGCCAATCGTGTGAACCAACGCAACGCCATCATCAGCCAGGTTGCGGTGAATCACCTGCATCATCTCGCGATAGTTCTTCGGGCCGACGTGCTCCATCATGCCCACCGAAATCACCCGGTCGTACTTGCCACGAACGTCGCGGTAGTCGCACAGTCGTAGCTCGACATCGAGCTTTCTCCCCTTCGGCCCCCACAGCTCATTGCCGAGCGAGACTTGGTCCTTCGATAGACTCACCCCGAGCACCGAACAGCCGTACTTTTCGGCCGCCCAGCTCGCCATGCCGCCCCAGCCGCAGCCCAGGTCCAGGACTCGCATTCCAGGCTTTAGCCCCACCTTGCGCGCCACCAAATCAAGCTTGGCATCTTGCGCCTCTTGCAGCGTCTTGGCGTTCTTCCAGTAGCCGCAGGTGTAGACCATCCGCTCGTCGAGCATCCGGGTATACAGATCGTTGCCGATATCGTAGTGCGCCTCGACCGATGGACCAGAGCGCGTCTTCGACTGGAGATTCATCAGCACCGCCCGCAGGGTCAGCGCCTTGAGCTTCCAGCTCCCCTGAATCTTTTGCTTCAGGTTCGCCCGCATGATCTTTTCGATCGTTACGTCGAGCGCGTCGGACTCCCACCAGCCATCCATGTACGCTTCGCCGAATCCGACCGAGGCATCGCGCAGCGTCCGCTCGTAGAACCGCTGATCATGAACCACGATGTCACCCGTGCGTTTGCCACCAAACTCGATGTCGGCAAGTTCGAATAGCTCGCGAATGATGCTCTCTGCTTCACCGATCCGGGTCGGAGCGATGACCGGAAGGACGCGCTCAAACAAACTTCGCAATGCGTTCAACGGGGAAGCGGTGTGATGACCTGCGGTTTCGTCTTGCATGAGGACTCCTACTTCCCACGGCCAGCGTCCTGACACAAGCAAAACCTCGACCCCTTTTGCACATCTCGATTCAACGGTTGTTGCCAATCCGAGCCAGGCCATGCTCATCGTCGACTACCGGCTGCGGTGCGGCTCACGCCCCCAGCACCATCGAAGATGTCCCGACCCGCACTCGTCGGAAGCGGGCAGTCTTTCCAGCATCCTCGACAGCCTGACGGTTATCTGGCTGATGGTCCTACACCAAATCACCGTCGATAGACTGCCACGTTGAATGCACCTAGGGAAGTGCGCGGGAAACTGTCAGATCAACGAGTACCGTCGAGAAACCGCTTCTCATTCTGCCGTTTGGGAAGTGAGTGGGAAGCGGCAATCACTGGTGGTTGTCGTCGAGTCAAGTGGCGTGTGAGACAGCAACGGAGGAGAGAGGACCATCTGCGGAGGCTTCCAGCAGAAGTCCGAAGACCATGTCGAACTCGCTCCCCGTTCAGAATGCACGTCTCAATCATTCCGCAAAGCGTAGTGATCATCCGAGACTTGCGGAACGGCTAGCGAGCGGGGCCATCACGCCAGACGACCCAATCTGGCGCGGAAAACAAAGTACGTTAGTGCGGCCCAGGATGGAGGGAGTGAATGAGCCGCAGGGTTTCGTCCTGATGCTCTTGTTCTGTCTCCACCTTACCTGTCCGGGAGTTGTAGCGACCTTGCTGCTTCGCGATCAAGATGTCGATTTCCCTCTGCTGACCATTGGCGAAGCGAAGTCCCGGTGCATCATGACGTCTTTGCGCGGCCAGCCGATCGGCTTCCCATCGAGCGTCTGCAAGGCGCTGCCTTTCGAGCCACTCACTGGTTCCATACGCGATGTGATCCGTTGACACGCTCCCTCGTCCCTGATGGTCTTCGAGGATTTCAACCTCGTTCGCATGCTCTAGGACTTCATCGTGAGAGCCAAACGTTACCTTCTGCATGTTGGCCTGTGTAAACGGAACCTGATGTTGATTCAGGATATCCCGCGCCTGAGCTCGTTCGGGTTCATCGGAGGCCGTGTGACCGGTACTGGCCGGCATCCGCACGCCCCGCCAGGAATTGACAGCATCGGCAGTGTCTTCGCCAAGACCAGTGGCCGCCCCGACCAGCGTTCCGCCCAGCGCGGGCAGCGCCGATGCCGCAAAGCCACCAACGCCAGCGGCCTTGGAGAAAAACCTCCCAAGCCAGCCATCCCCTAGCATCCCCTGCGTCCAGGTTTCGGCACGCTGCGCCGCATTGGCCATGTAGTCATCTGCCCCAATGTTTTCGCCTCGTGAATCGGTGAAGACGCCGTGCTTCTTCGCCTCCTCGTTGCCGTACTTCCCAACCGCAAGACCAGACTGAGCAGCCCACATCACGGGGGAGGGAATGTTGGGACAGAGTGCGCCTGCGACATCCAGGGCTCCTCCCAGAAATTTGGAAGAGCGGCCATTGATGTCGGCTCGTTTCTCCTCCTGTTCCTGATATGTCCCGGTGGGAAAGAGGGATTCGAGGATATCCAGCTCGCCGCCAATTGCACCAATGCCTCGGGATGCGCCATCCAAGAAGCCTTTGGTACCACTGGCCCCGGTCGGTAGGTGAGAGCCCTTCACCGACCGGCCTGCGGCTGCACCTGCTTCTTGTCCAGCGGTGCTGCCCCCAAGCCAAGACTTTACATCGGACGCGCCGAGCGCTTTGTTGTCTCGCCACGCCTCGCGCACCACATCCACATGACCTTTGACGGATTCCGCTGCGTCGATGGCCCCTTCCGGAATGCCATCTTCGACCAGTGCGTTTTTGAGCAGTGATTTGCCGCCGTCCTTGGCCTTATCCTTTGCCCAATCGATCCCGCGCTCCTGCAATTCCGCTCGTTCGTGGAGTGAAACAGCATTCTCGCGCCGATAGGCCTTCTCTTCGCGTTCTTCGGCCTTCTTGGCGTTTCGATCGCGCTCTCGACGTTCTCGTCGGCTAAGTTGTGGTCGCTCCGGTTCATCCACAGAGTGGCTGAGCGCTGCTGCCAGATCCTGTACGGATACCGGTGCCCGGTTTGGTACAGCCGTCATCGTCCGATTGCCATGGGACTCTGCTGGCTTCTCATGGGTCTTTACGCCGGGAGTTGTGACACCCAACGGACCCGTGGGATCGGTCCCGTGCCAGATTCCTCCCGGCTTCTTCTGCTGTGGCGGTCTCTGTGAGTGGCTTGGCATCGTTCGCAGACTCCAGCATCGCGGCACCCAGGCGATCAAACAGTATTCGGCCGCACAGACAGCAAGTTGTCTGTGGAACTACCTAACCCAGGCCAACGCATGGTCGCTTCCGGAAGATCGCCAACGACGAGATCGAACTGAGGATCGTGTGAAGCTTGCACTCCCCTTCATCGCCAGATCCAGGCCCACAAACTGGCTCCCGACAGCCACCTACACAGCCATCTATCCCATCGGGTCAGAACGGAACTTGTCGGACGCTGGCAACTTGAAGGATAATGGGAATCTTGCATTCCCATGCCCTCCACTGCTGAGACGACTGAGAGTGAACGCTCCCTACGGAAGGTGAAGCCGCGCATCGCTGGATTGCGGCTGCTCTTTTCCGCAGAATCGATCATCAATGAGGCTCCCTTCTACGCGCTGCGCGAAGGCGTGCATCACCTGGGGCGGGAACTCGGTGAACGCCACGGCATCTGTTTGCCCCCAGACCGGCGGGCCTCACGCGTGCATGCCGCAGTCACCGTCAGCCGTTCAGCAACTCCCATTCAGATCGCAGATCTTGACAGCAAAAATGGTCTGTTTGTAAATGGCGTTCGCTGTCAGCAAGCAGCTCTGTGCGATGGCGATATCGTCCGCATTGGAGAGTCGCTGCTGTCGATCTGGCAATTCCGAAGTCGACAATCTTGGGCGAGTCTGCACCATCTGCTTCCGCCATTATTACTACATTGAGATACTTCATATCACCGTGAACGATACCGACCGCGTGAATCGCTTGGAGTCCACGGGCGAGCTGCGCGCCGATTCAGGGACTCGTGGCGCTGGGACTCCTTTTGATCGTGCGGGCTGGAGCGTTCACCTGGCTTCACAAGTACATTGGGTGGGTTCGACAAGATCGATTCCTGCGCCGCGATGCAGCGGCTGCGCTCCGCTTGGCAAAGCGACATCTGCGCAGAACAGGTACGGCAACAGAGCTTCGCAGGAGCGAAGATGCAGAGGACCAGAGGCTCAGAGAAGCCTGTGCGCGCCTACAGCAAGCGCTGCGCATAGGGTTCCCGAGTCGGGTGATCTCCTGCTTGGACGGTCTGCTGTTCGTGCTCGGTTCCCCGCCGCAGCTCCCGATCAAGAGCAGTGTCCGCGAGTTTCTCGATTCGATCGCATTCGCCGTCTTTCTGACGCAACTCCTGAATGCGCTCGTTGTTGAATGGGTCGAGATTCCTTCCGGGTCCATGCTGCCAACGCTACAGTTTGGTGATCACGTCGTAGTCATCCGCATGCGCTATGGACTCCGCTTGCCCGGTACCGACCATCGATTGTTTGCCAAGCAGGCCCGTCCGCAGCGTGGTGACGTGGTGTCATTCGCTTTACCGCAGGCCCTACCATCTCGATGGTACAGGAAGGGGTGGCTCCTTCCGTGTGTGGTGAAGAACAGAGTGTTCAAGAAGGACTCGTCTTTGTGGTCGGTGACAATCGCGACACGGTCAGCCTTGTCGGCTTGGTGCCGGAGTCGAACATCCACGGCAAGGTCTGGCTGAACTTCTGGTCCACTGGAGACAAAACCAGCGTGCGTTGGGAACGAATGTTCCGTCGCATTCACCAGTAGCAACCGTCACCCTATCTGTTACCCAAGTCACACCGACCCGCACCCGCGCTTATCCATCCACATCGATCAAAATTGGATCGGTACTGTTTCATGCAGAGTTCATCAAAGCGGTTCGAGCGCTCTCTGCGACACCTACAGACTTCCCTCGGCGTGTCACTCGGTTCTGGGGAAGTATTTTCGGCGTTGTCGATGGGAACGATGGTACGCGGGATACCTAGGAAGACTGCGCGTGTCGGTGAAGAGGCCGCTCCGGAATCGTAGTCAGATTCGGCCAAGATCAACTGCCCATAGCGGTGGTTCGACACAGATGGATGGATTCAGGCCCGCTTCAACTTGGTTTCATACTGAAACATTGTCGCAGCGGGCCTGAACCGAGGGGGGAGAATCTGCCATCACGAGCCCGGTGGAACGGACAAGCGAAGTAGCCGCTCTACGGGCCCGCTACTTACTCCAGCCGATCGGACCACCGTTCGAGCTCATGGTGAGCGCCGGTGAGCCGGTCGCGAGACGGTAGTCACACATCGTGGGATTGACGAACATTGGATCGACCGAGAAGTTCCCCACGCCGCAGCTCAGATCGGAGCCGATGCCCAGAATCGAATGATGAACGTCTCCGGCGCAGCTCGACAGCGTGTTCGGCCAGATGATGCTGTCGGAAAGCACCAGGGGATTGGCGATCGGAGAGGACGACAAGATGGTGCTGTTGTAGACCCGCGCCGAGCCCCGAACACCCGAGCCAGTGCGATAGATCAGCGAGTTGCGGATCGTGGCCGCACCGTTGGTCATGCTGATCGCCTTGTCGCCTGCGTCGTGAATGACGGTGTCCTCGACCGTGAAGGTCGAGTTCGAGTGATCGATGGCGTCATCGCCGATGTCGACCACGAAGCAGCGCTTGATGGTCTGCTTCGAGTTCGCTCCGTCGACGTGGATGCCGTCACCGTCGTAGCGCAGCGGGCTCGTCGGGCCGCGTCCGATCGAGGTCCACCACGAGTCCTCGATAAGGACCGTGTTGCCGCTCGACAGAAACTCCGCGCCAATGCCGACACGGGAGATGAGCGAGCGACGGATCGTCGAGTTGCCGGTGCCGGGGCTCTGGAAAGCCATGCCGGTGGCATCGGCGATGATGCTGTCTTGCACGGTCAGGCTGTGGGTATTGGCCAGGTTGATGATCG
>CALLYL010000507.1 GCA_937859535.1 uncultured Myxococcales bacterium | reverse complement strand
TGCCCCTGGAACCGCTGCACCTTCTGCGCCATCACCATGCATCAAGAGGGCTATCGCGCCCTGCCCGTGCCCGAGGTCGAGCCGGACCTGTTGGCCGCTCACCGCACCCTGCGCAGCACCTTCTTTCGCTTTCGCGACGACCTGCTCACCCCGAAGCAGCTTCAGTCGCTGTCCCAGGTGATGCGGCGGCTGCCGTTTTCCGCGCGCTTTTCGGTGCGCAGTCGCTTCGAGCCGGACCTCACCCGCGAGGTACTGGCCGAGGCGCAGCAGGCCGGGCTTGAAGAAATCTGGCTCGGGCTGGAGTCGGCCTCGCCACGGGTGCGCAGCCTGATGCAAAAGGGCGTCGAGCAGGACGTGGTCGAGCGCATCCTCGATGACGCCGGAGCGCTTGGGCTGCGGGTGCGGGCGCTGTGCCTGCTCGGCTTCCCCGGCGAGACGCCCGCCGAGCTGCGCCACACCATCGACTTCCTCGACCAGCATCAGATGCAGCTTGCCAGTGCCGCGCTGACGCCGTTTCTGCTGATGCGCCGCTCGCCGCTCGGTCAAGATCCCCAGAGCGCCGGGGTTCAGATCCTGCCCGACAAAAGGCCCCGTCACGAGCGACTGAATGCGGTCCTGTCGGCCACCTGGCCCGGTGCCCCCAGCAAGGACCAGCTAGCCGCCCTCCTCGATGAAGCCAGTGCGCGACTCGGCGAGCGCTTTCTCGACATGAGCTATGGCCCAAGTCTGGCCCACGCCCTCATCCACCACTCGGTCCGCCGCCGAGGCTGGCCCAAAGTCGCCACCACCTTGCCGATTGTGATCGACTGACCGCCCCGATAGGGCTTGGAAGGCCCCGGTTTAGGCAGCGGCCACGATGTCGCTCGCGGTCGACGCACTCACGGCGCGGACCAGCCAGCGTTCGAGCTGTTCCAGATCCTGACAGGACACAATTTGCGCCCGGACGCTGTCACTTATGACCAGTCCACGAGCCGACAGCACCGCCAGCAGCGCTTCGGCCTTGCCTTCGGCCTTGCCTTCGGCCTTGCCTTCGGCCTTGCCTTCGGCCTTGCCTACGAGACGACCTTCGCTGCGCAAGCTGGCCTTGAGCAGCTCAAATTCCTGACGAAGCTGCGTCATGATGTCCTGTTCCTCCTTCTGTACATCTACGTCCAAGGCTGCTGCAAAGAAGTAGCGAAACGCTAGCAGCAACGCAACCACTGGCTGCCGCTGCACGTCACCTGTTGGCAGGTTCAAGACTTCTCGCACGGCTCGAAACCTCTCCCAGCGTGATCCCAGCAGTCGCAAAAGGCGCGTCTCAGGCGTCTTCGGCAGCTCGGCAATCACCACCACAAAGAGCTGCAATCCGGGGGCTGCTGCATAAAAGCCAGTGGGCCAGTCAGCCGCCGGCTGGAGCGCGAAGCTACGGATCACTTCCTCGGGTCGACCCGGCGATAGAATCCACAGGATCGGCTTTGGCGGACGCTCGGGCTTGCACCCTCGACGCAGCAAGTGATGCAGGGCGAGCTGTTTGCGCAGGTTGTTATCTATGTCATCGATGGCAGGCGAGTCCGAGAATGGCTCGAACAGGCAGCGCCACTCGGTCATGCGGAACAACAGCCCCAGGTGGGGAAGCTGGTCGGGCGAGGGTCGCTCGGGCAGCGGCTCACAGTACAAGTCGACATACTGCGCGTCGAGCACGGCAATCGGTTTCTCCATCTCGGCTCTGGAGATGGGCTCCAGCGCTTCGAAGAGCAGGTGTTTGCAGAAGAGATCGTGCTGCTCGGCCATGGCTAACTAGCCTCGATTCTGAGCCAGGCCAAAAGACCAGCCTGGATCCCGCTGGGATGTCAAAACAGGGGGACGGCGGGCTTGGAAGGGTCATGCATGACCCCAAACCGGCGGACGGCGGGCTTGGAATGGTCATGCATGACCCCAAACCGGCGGACGACGGGCTTGGAAGGGTCATGCCAGACCCCAAACCGGCGGACGGCGGGCTTGGAAGGGTCATGCCAGACCCCAAACCGGCGGATGATCGGTCCTTTGGGGCTACTGCGGATGGGGTGGCTCGGCAGGCGAGGGGCTGTCGGTCCTTTTGCGGGGACGACGGGCGGCGCGAAACAGGGAGGGAAAGCTGCGGCTGGCTTCTTCGGGTGTATTCCGTAGGAGCCAGCGGGCAGTGGCGGCGACCTCGTCGTACAGGAACACGAGCAGGCTGGCCGCCTGGGTGAGTCGCTCTCGCTCGGCGACCGGCTGCTCTTGTCGTAGCTCCGAGAAGATCCGCTGCGACAGGGTGGACGCCAGCTTTTCATCGCTCTGCTGGTACAGGTGATTGTCCTTCTGAAGCTGCGCCCGCTCAGAACCATAGAGCTTGCCGAGCTGCGCCAGGTCTTGCGCCAGGTCCAGGTAGCCCTGACCCTGCCGGATGGCGGACAGCTCGCGTGCGATCTCCTCGTGTTCCCCGAGCAGGTAGTCGAGCACCTTCATCATTCGGGACTTGCACGCGCTCGATTCGGTCAGCAGGTCTACGGGCAGCCGCGTCGCGTCCGTCCGTGCGGTCACCGAGGCCAAGTCGGTTGCGGCAGCCAGCACCGCCTGCGCCGCCAGCGGCAGGTCGGTGAGCGACTGTGGCTTCCACTCGGTCTTCGGCAGCGAGGCAAAGCGCGCTTGCAGCGTCTTGTCGGAGAGCAGCGGCATCGCCTGGGACAGTACAAAGCTCGCAGCGGCGCGGGCATCGAGCGACTGGGCCTGCGTCGGCACCATCGGCCATCGCACAAGGAGCTGGGCCAGGTCGGGCGTCGGGCTCACGGGTCCGGGGGCAGAAGGGGGGACAGGGGACGACTTCTTCGGCGGGTTCGGGGTCTTTTTCGTAGGCATGCGCAAAACAAAAGCCCACCCCAGCAACTCCCGCAACCGTAAGTGGCGAATTTCCGTCGAGAATTATTTTTTCCAGCGAGCGTTCGGATTGTTCCGAGCGAGGGCTTCAATCCCACTCCCTTTGCGGCTTACACTGATGGGGATGGCCGCTTGGCCGCAGGGGAGCCGTTGGTGATGGAACACAAGATGGTGTCGACGTTTGCAGAGCTTATGGCGCTGCTGGAGGCCGAAAACGTGCCATGCCAAGGCGATGCAGCGATGCAGGTGGTGACGTTTCCGGTGAAAAACGGGCCGCTCGATAGCGAGATGATCATCCGCTGGGAAAAGCAGCTTCTGCTGGCGCAGTTTGCGGTGGCGTTTCCGTACAAGATTCCGCCGCAGCACCTGGCGCTGTGCGAGCACGCGGTGGCACTTGTGAACCACCGGCTGATCATGCCCGCGTTTGGCATCGACCACGACAACCGGCTGCTCTATTACCGGGTGGTGGTGCCTCGGACCGATGACGGCGCGCTGTCGTATGACCACCTGTTCCGGCTCGTCTCGACCACGATTGATACGATGATCGATTTTTACGAGCTGCTCGGGCGGGTGATCCTGCAAGGGGAAGCGGTCGAGCCGCTGCTGGAGGAGCTCGGGCCGAAGCTCAAGGCTGCGGTCGCGCCGACCGAGACGGCGGCACCAAACGGCAACCTGCCGAGCTAGTTGGTTCCGTCGCGCTGCTCGCTTTGCGGGGCTTCGGGTTCGAGCGTGACCGGCTCACCGGGGACTGCGTAGCGCTCACCGAGCCAGTTCGACAAGTCGACCAGTTGACAGCGCGAAGAACAGAAAGGCGCGAGCTTCATCACCTCGGGGCTGAGGCTTGCTCCGTCGCTTTGGGTGGGCAGGGCAGTGCCGCAGATCGGGCAGTAGATGTGGCGGTCGAGCTTGGTCATCGTCCGGGCTCCAGTCGGGTCGGTGGGCGTGGCGGTTATTTGGCGGTGAGCGCCTCGGCAGGCGACTGCTGGGCAGCGGCTCGCGCCGGAAACAGCGCACCGAGCAGGCAGATCGTCACCGAGAACAGCAGCAGGGTCAGCAAAAGCTCGGGGGAAAACCAAAAGTACGAGCTGGGCTTGAACGGGAAGTCGGGCAGGGCGGTTCGCGACAGAAAGTCGATGCCGAGCGCGGCCAGCCGGGAAATGAGCAGTCCCACCACTCCGCCGACGAGTCCGATACAGGCCGCCTCTCCAAGGAGGAGCAGCATGATGTCACGCTGGCTGGCCCCGACCGCACGCATGACCCCGAGTTCGTGGCGACGTTCGGCAATGGCGCGGAAGAAGGTATGGGCGACGTTGAGCGCTGCCACCACCAAGGTCGATAGCGACACCAGCACAAACAGCGCCGTCATCAGCAGCACCGCCAGCCCCGCTTGCTCGGCCCCGTTGTCTTCGATGCTGTAGCCGAGCTTGCGGACCAGCTCCACGACGCGGGTGATGCTCTTACCGGGCTTCACTTGGACGGTCAGGCTCGAATATTCCTGGGCCATGCGGTCCCCGGCATACTCGGCATTCCAGCGCTTTACATACGGAAGTGGCACGGTCAGTCCAAACGGCTGGGCGCGATCCGACACCCCGACGAGCACGATCTTGCGCTGGCGCGGCTTGCCCGCCTCCCGTCGCGAGATAAACGACTTGCCGAGTTCAGCGGTGGCGGTCATGCCACGGAGCTGCCCGGCGAGAAAGCCACTGATCTTGGGCAGCCCATACATCCGCGCAAACGAGCCGTTGTAAAACTCCAAGATCGTCGGCGAGACAATGACCGGAATCGGCGGCTCGCACTTGTTGATGTCCCACGAGCAGTACCAGCCGGACGGGCAGTTCTTGTCCTCGGTACAGAATGGGTTTTTGTCGCTGACGTAGTCTTTGAAGGCCCACGGCGAGGTGGTTTCGCTGACGGCTGCTGGGTCAATGCCATCGATCGGTAGGTCGGTATAGATGGCCCTGCCGATGAGGCGTTCGCCGCCCCAGCCCCGCACCGGAAAGGCCACCTTCATGCGCGGAAACACCGCCTGCACGTCCGGATGGCTGCGCAGGGTCGCAATCATTTCGTCGCCCAGCAGCTTGGACCCGCCCAGCATCGCACCGAGTGCCCCAATCGCGCTGTCATCCACCGACGTCTTGGGCGGCACAACCTCCAGTCGGTCTGTCGGAAAGATGCGCTGGAGCACCCGCTTTTGCATGCCCAAAGACAGCGCCAAAAAGAAGCCCAGGACCGAGATCCCGACGGCGATACCGAACACCGACAAGGCAAAGGAACGCGGGGCCCGTCGCAAGCTGTGCAGTAGCAGGGACGAGGCCTGTCGAAGCGTCATCGGGATGGCTCCTCGGCAGGGCTGCGGCCGTCCAATCCGCCGTTTTGGCCACGATGGATCAGCCCGTTTTGCATCTGGAGCAGTCGGGTCGTGGCCAGCGCCACCCGAGGCTCATGGGTCACCAAGATCAGGGTCAGACCATCACGGTTTAGCTCACCGAAGAGATCAATGATCTGCTGTCCGGTGAAGTCATCCAGGTTTCCGGTCGGCTCGTCGCACAGCAGCACTTCGGGTCGGAACAAAAGCGCTCGCGCAATCGCCACTCGCTGCTTTTGACCGCCGGACAGCTCCGATGGACGGCTGAGCTTCTTATCGGCCAGGCTGACTCGCTCCAGCGCTTGCAGGGCGCGCTGCTCGGCTTCACGGCGGGACAGTGGCTCGGTCGCAAACGCATTGGGCAGGAGCACGTTGTCAAGGCAGCTCAGGTGGGACAGAAGATGAAACGCCTGGAACACAAAGCCAATGTGACGGTTGCGCAGGCCGGCCAGCTCGCGGTCCGACAGCCGTGCCAGGTCTTGGCCGAGCAGCGAGACTTTGCCCTCATAGCCTCGATCGAGCCCGCCCATGATGTGTAGGAGCGTCGACTTGCCCGAACCCGAGCGTCCCGTCAGTCCAACCAGCTCGCCGCGCTTCACCGTCAAGTCAATGCCGCGCAGCACCTCGGCATCGGCGTAGCGCTTGCGTAGACCCGTGATGACGATGCAGTCACCAGTGGAGTCGGCGGGGGACGGGCTGGGCCCAGCAGGGCTGGCTTCGGCGGACGGTTCGGCGGACGGCATCAATCGTCAGCACCCATAACACGTCGTCCGCGCTCATGCCTAGCAGCTCCGCGTGGTGCTCCTACGCCAGCAATAACAGAGGTGTAGGGTGCTGATACACTTGCTTTTTTTCTCTGGCAGGCATTTAAAAGGAACCCCGAACTTGCTGCTGGTGAAAAGGTCGAATTTCTGTCCAGGTCAAGAGATCGAAAGTGCTAACCTATGGCGCCGATCACTTATGGTCCGGCCTTCTGTCTGCAGTAGGTACAGCGGAGCTTACGAATGAGCAACGGACGACATTTTACGCCCCCAACTCCGGCCTTCCGACCAGTGGACCCCTTTGCGACGAGTGTGCCGCGCTCAGCCGAGCGAGTCCCCTCTTGTGAGGTGACCCGCCCTCTGCCCTCGAAGCCTCGTCCGGTGCGGGTGGACACATCAAATCGCGATGGTGGAGCCAGCAGCAGCAAGCCGATGCCGCCCGAGCGTCCCGCGATGACCGATCTGGTCGTTGAGCCGAAGGTCGCTGCACCAGAAAAGCACGCGGTGGTGGGCAAGGCTGATAAGAAGACGTCGGCAGTGACCCCATCGAAGGGCGAACCAGTGGCGGCGGCCAAGACCGCTGCTATCGAAGTGATCGAGCGTCGCAAGGGCGAAGGGCCACCGGATCGGATGAAGGCGATTGCGGCAGCGAAAGCGGCAGCTCCGGTCCTAGATGCGACGCCAGCGCTGAGCAAGTCACCGAGCAAGGTGGCCGATCAGGCAGCGGACAAGCCGCCGGAAAAGGTTGCTGACAAGAGCGTGGACAAAAAGTCTGCCAAGAGCTCGCCTGCGGTGGTTGCGGCCAAGGCGGCTGTGGTGCCACCGGTGAACAAGCCGTCGGCCCACAAGGCCGAGGACAAGAAGGCCGCTGCCAAGAAACCGGCAGTCGTTGCTGAGCCGGAACCAGTCGTCGAGGCACCGGTAGCCAGCAAGGCCGCGAAGTCGACCAAGTCAGCCAGCAAGGTGGCGAGCAAGCCGGTTGCCGCAGTTGTCGAAGACACCGATGACAGCGAAGAGATTCTGGAGGCCGAAGAGGCACCGGTTTCAACCAAGTCGAGTAAGTCGGGCAAGAAGGCCGTGGCCAAGGTCGAGGCACCCGCGAAGGCGGCGAAGCCCGCGAAGACCGAAGAGCCCGAGTTGGCTGTATCGAGCAAGTCGTCCAAGTCCTCCAAGTCGGACAGTAGCGTGTCGACGAAGCAGGTGAAGGCGGAAGCTCCGGCCAAGGCAGTCAAGGCAGACGCGCCGGCCAAGGCGGAACCGTCGGCCAAGGCAGTCAAAGCGGAAGTTCCGGCCAAGGCAGTCAAGGCGGAAGTCCCGGCCAAGGCAGTCAAGGCGGAAGTCCCCGTGAAGCCATCGGCCAAGTCGAGCGCGGCGAGCCCGGTTGCCTCGATCAAGTCAGCCCCATCGGCGAAATCGGCCGGCAAGGCGGCTAGCAAGTCAAGCAAGAGCGCGCCCAAGGTCGTAACCGAGGCTGAGGCTGAGGTCGAACTCGAAGAAGCACCAGTCGAGACGGCTCCCGTCAAAGAGTCCAAGAAGAGCAGGGGCAGCAAGAAGGACGGCGTTCGCACCCTAGGTGCAGGCGAAGAGCTGCGCATCTGCGAGTGGGAAAAGTGTGGCAAAGAGTTCGTCGTCAAGGTCTCGGGACGAACCGCCGTACGCCGCTTTTGCTCGGGAACCTGCCGAGGCCGGGCCAGCGAAGCTCGCACTGGCAAGCGCTAGACTTGGCCCCATCGGGGCTATTCGTTCTATTGATGACTGAACGGGCGTAGCTCGACCGGCCAGGGCTGGTCGGGACCGCCCGGTGGAGTGGCAGCCACCACGACGGGGATTTGCCGCAGGAGCATGGCCAAAAGGGCGACTCGCGGCGGGGTAAGCTCTGCTTCGAGCACGAGCACCGCGCCATCCCGGGCGGCGAGATAGGCGGCCCGTGCGTACGCTTCGGCGTTGGCGCTGGGGGCCAAGACGAGCGCAGCACGACGGTCAGCGATGTTGTGAACGATGATCTGGCCGGTGGTCCGCTGCGAGGTGGCTGCTTTGGCGGCAGGACTCGGTGGTCGAAACAGCACTCCGACGGGAAGGGCGCTGCTGGGAAAGCTGGGGGCGGGGCCCTCGCGAACGATGGTTAGCTCAGACAGCTTGCGACCGACCAGTCCAACGGAGGCACCGGCATCGGGCATCGCCCAGACTACGACCGGCACGCGTGGCGCAGACAGCAAAGACAATAGCTCGGCAACAACCGTTGGCGAACTTAGCGCGGGATAGGAAAGACCTGCCAGCCCATCGATGACGAGCGCCGCATCATGCAAGAGGGCCCGCCGCAGCAGAGACGGCAGCACCCTGTGCGGTTGCGACTCGATCATGCCATCGAGTCGGAGCACAGGCCTACCGAGCAGTCGCGCCGGCTTCCACACACACGGTCCATCGAGAAGATAGAGTCCGGGCTGCATCAGTTCACGCGAGGTCGTCTGCGGCCACTGGATGTGCGGGTCGGGGGCCCCGGAGAGTCGCTGTGCCACTTCTCCTCGGAGCGTCACCCGTCCATCTTTGCGCAGGACCAGCAGGTCGAGCGTTCGCAGCGGTGCCGATGGCAGTAGTTCGGCGAGCACGTCGGGTTCCTCACACTGTCCACGGAGGCACAGGGCCAACTCGACGGGTCGCATGCCACGCGCTCGTTGTCCGAGCAGAAATGCCCCCGCATAAAGCAAACCGAGCACGCGCTGCGCCGGGATCGTGAGCGACAGTCGGCCACTGAGTTCGTGAAGTGGTCCAGCCTGCGGTGGTAGCGCCGATTCGGCGGTGGTCAGGCAGCCTTGTGCCCAGCGCGCAAGCTCCCATTGCCATGCTGCCGGGCTCCGCTGGGCATCGTACGCCCGCAAAACCTGTTTCTGGGGCACGGCGGGCTGTGCCTGCGGAGCTGGACCACCCAGCGCAATTTCTGGGACGAGCGGTACCGCCGTAAACTCGGTTTCCTCGCCACTCGGCTCAACCTCGGACGGTTCGCCAGCGGTCAGTTGGTCGTCCAGCGCTTCATCGAGCGGCTCATCCGCTGCTGGTGCCGGTGATTTGGCAGAACCGGCATCGGTGGAAACCGCCACTTCGGCCTTCGTTTCCAGTCGGGCTGACTCTGCCTCGGACAGGCGGCGAATGAGCTTGGACTCGGGTCGCGCATCGCGCAGCGCTCGGGCAGAGAGTCGGTTCGCTTCGACCTTGCTGACGGGCGGCTTGGCGGGGACGGCGGTTGCGCCAGCGCGTGATGAGCCGCGTGTCTCGGCCCCCGGCCTGGTGACAGCTTCCCGGGTGGTGATGCGAGAGAGCGGCAGACGCAGCAGCGGTTCCTCGGTATCGTCGATGCGCACCAGCAGTTCGGGCGTCTTACTGCTCGGGTTGACCGCAAAGCTGAGCGGGCGCTTGCTGTCAGGCGGCAGATTGATGCGACGCAGGCTTCGTGTCGTCACATCGAGATCGAGAAAGCTAATCGTCTTGTGGTCCTCGAAACCAACCACCAGGCGACCGGGGGCCGTCTCCGCGCACAGGCCTCGCCCCGGCTGTTCCAGTTCAAACAGCCGCAGCCCGTCAGAGGCACGAAACACCTCGACGCGCATCGGGATCGCGCTGGTCAGTGCCCAGATCATCTTGCCGTCACCCACAAAGCCGAGCTGGAGCGGTGCCTGCCGGGTATTGAGCATCAGCTTGGCCATGGCTCGCCGGGTTTGGGCATCCCAGACCTCAAAGCCACCGCGCTGTTCGATCAGAATTCGCCGGTCCGGAGTGGCACCTGCCGAGAGCGCTTCCCCGCGAATGAACAACTTGTAGACGATGATGTCGGTTTCTCTTGGGACGACCAGCTCCGCGCCGGCCCCCGAAGGTGCCACGACGACTCCACCAGGACCACCACCCAGTACCCGCAGCGAGCCCGGCACCCGTACCGCTCGACCAATCTTGGTGAGCTGTGGCACAGAGATCAGCTCAGCGACAACGCAACCAGCGCCCCCATCGATTCCTTCTTCGACAGAGAGCTGCATCAGCCGGTCCGACTGCACGAAGAAGATGCGACCCGATCTCTCCTCTTGGCGCAGCGTCTCCATCGCTGCTATTCGGGTCGTGGGGCCGTCCGCTTGGGTCAGATGATAGACGCGCAGCTCGCCACGGGTTAGCTCGGCGGCCCACTTACCATCGGGGCTTACCACCAGGTCGGGGGCCTCGGGGTGGAACTTTGGCATGTTTGTAGATTATCACGGTCGCCGATCCCGTAAGCGGCGGTCCCGCCTGGTAAAATCGGCAGCGCTGGCCCGACGATTTACCCTCTCTTACACGTTGCGACAGCGACGGAGTCCTGTCTACCGTCGGGGCATGGAACTGCTCTGCGATCTGCATGTTCACTCGCGGTTTTCGCGTGCCGTCAGCGCTGACATGGATCTTGGCCACATGTATCAGTGGGCCCAGCGCAAAGGCATTGATGTCGTCGCGACCGGCGATGTCCTACACCCAGCGTGGCGGGCAGAGATGCGGCAGCAGCTTGTGCCGGCCGATGAGGGTCATGGTGAAGGCTTGTATGAGCTACGGCCCGAGCTACGTGAGCCTCTCGACGAAGCGGTACCTCGTTCATGTCGTCGTCGGGTGCGCTTCATCCTCGCGGGAGAGATTTCGCACATCTTCAAAAAGGACGGTGCGGTGCGCAAGGTTCACAACCTGATCGTGCTGCCCAGCCTCGACTGTGGCGATCAGGTGGCCGAGCGACTGCTGCGTCTTGGGTACAACCTTCATTCCGACGGTCGACCCATTTTGGGGATGCCCTGTCGTGACTTTCTGGAGCTACTGCTTTCGACGGACAGTCGGGCCTATTTGGTGCCTGCGCACATCTGGACGCCGCACTTTTCGGTATTTGGGTCGCTGTCCGGCTTTGATCGACTCAGCGACTGTTTTGGTGACCTGACGCGCCACATCTTTGCGTTGGAAACGGGGCTGTCGTCGGATCCGGCGATGAATTGGCGACTGTCGGTGCTCGATGAGCTGACGCTGATCTCTAGTTCGGACGCGCACTCGCCACAAAAGCTGGGGCGCGAGCTGACTCGGCTCTGTCTCGGAGATCCGCCGACGTTTGCGGCGCTGCGACGAGCACTTGAGCGTTGCTTGCCTGAAGAGTTTCTAGGCACCGTCGAGTTTTTCCCAGAGGAGGGCAAGTATCACCTCGATGGGCATCGCGACTGCGGGGTTCGGCTGGAGCCGATTGAACGGGCTCGTCTGTCCGGCCTGTGTCCTGTCTGCGGCAAGCCGGTTACCGTGGGGGTGTTGTCGCGGATCGAAGCGCTCGCGGATCGTCCGTTTTCACCCGAGGCTGCGTTTCGTCCGCCGCGTGCTCGTCCTTTTGACAGCCTGGTGCCGCTTACCGAGGTGGTGGCCGACGTGCTTGGTAGGACCGTCGCTTCAGATGCGGTTCAGCGACTGTACTTTCGACTGCTCGACCAAGTCGGCCCAGAGCTGCACATCCTGCGGTCGGCCACGCCCGACGAGCTGCGTCGAGCTGCTGATCCACTGCTCATCGAAGCGCTGCTGCGGATGCGACGGGGCGAGCTACGGATTGTCGCAGGTTTCGACGGAGAATACGGTCGAGTCGGGCTCGTTACAGAAAGTGAACGAGACCACAAAGGGGCTTCGCTGCAAATGGGCTTATTCGGATGAGCGATGAACCATCGCAGGGCCGCGCTCATCTCGATGACAAGCCGTGGCTCGCCGGACTTTCCGAGGCGCAGCGCCAGGTCGCAAGTTACCGGTCCGGCCCCCAGTTGGTGACGGCGGGGCCAGGTTCGGGCAAGACTCGGACGCTCTGTGCCTGGATCGTCGAGCTGATTCGTAGCGCTGCGGCCCGTCCCGATGAGATCTTGGCGGTGACTTTTACTCGTCGCGCAGCGGCCGAGCTTCACGAGCGGCTGTCCGGGCTTCTCGGCGCTCAGACGGACCAGCTTTTGATTGGCACGTTTCATCGACTGGCGCTGCGGCTGGCCCCGCTACCGCCGACCTTGCGAGTTGGAGACGAGAGCGAGCGGCTCCAGCTCATCGAACAAGCCAGTGTTGGCAGTGGTACCCGCAAGAGCCCATCGAGCCTGCTGTCCCTGTTGTCGCTGCGCAAGGGGCAGTATCCCGACTACCGAGAGCGGCTACAGTCCGGCGAGCTGCTTCTGTCCGCCGAAGAGGTCCAGGTTTTCCGTCGCTATGAACAACTTTTGGCCGAGCACGGACTCGTCGATCTCGATGATCTGCTGTTGCGGGCACTTGTCGCATTGAACGAGGGCAGCGCCTGTCGAGCGTTTCGCTTTGTGGCCGTTGATGAATACCAAGATGTCAGCGCGACGCAGCGCGCCCTGGTCGTTCGACTCGGTCAGTCCGCGACGGTGCTGGCGATCGGTGATCCCGACCAAGCGATCTACGCGTTCCGAGGCGGTGAAGTACGTCACTTCCGAGGCTTTGTGGACGATTTTCCCGGTACGGCGTCGCGGTTTCTCATCGAAAACCATCGCAGCACCCCGCAGATCGTGATGGCTGCTGCTGCGGTGATTGCCCGCAACTCGCAGCGTACGGCCCCACCACCGAGGTCACAGTTGCCGACAGGGTCGTCGCTGCTGCTGTGGCGCAATGCGAGTGGATTCGGAGAGGCCCAGCGACTGGTTCGCGAGATTGAGTGTCTCATCGGTGGAACCAGCCTGTTGTCACATGATCGTCGTCAGACCGCGTCGTGGCGAGCCGGGGCCTATGGCTTTGCCGACGTCGCGATTTTGACCCGCAATGTGGCGCGGGCGGACGCCATCGCCAGCGCGCTCGGCGAGGCAGGGCTGCCGTATTCACGTCCGAGCCAGGCCCGTCGGCCATCGGGACAACCCAGCCAGCCCGCGATCGAGCGCTGCGAACCGATGTACGAGAGCGATCAGCGAATAGCAGTGCTGACGCTACACGGTGCCAAGGGACTGGAGTTTGCGGTGGTGTTTCTGGCGGGACTTGAAGCGACGCAGCTCCCCGGTCCGGGCCGCTCAGATGAGGAACGAGAAGAAGAGCGTCGGCTGTTCTACGTGGGGATGACCCGCGCCAAAGAGCTGCTCTATCTGTCCTATGTCGAGTCACCTACAACGGATTCTGCTGCTCGCTTCGATGGCGCGCCAAGCCCGTTTCTGGGTGAGGTGCCGATCGAACTGATGACCGCCGATCCTGCGCCGAAACAGCGTCGACCTAAGCCACAGTTGCGATTGTTCTAAGCACGTCGATTCTTACAGCGTGCGGCGGATGAAGCCACGGAGCGCGTCCCGTCGCTCGTCTCGGTTGTCCCGTCGTAGCTCGCGGACTGATTGGCGCTGGTCATCGCGAAGCTGGCTTTTTTGTTCGCGTAGCTTGCGACCTTCGCCGGCTGCTGCTCGCTCGATTCGAGTCGATGGAACCCGACCCTCTCCACGTTCGACTCGTAGCTCGGCGCGGGCGGCGGCTCCGGCGCTGCGGAGTTCGGCGCGGAGGGCGCTGCGATCGGCGCGTCCGCTTTGCACCGGGTCAGCCAACTGTTCTTTTGCGGGCTGGGCAATGGCAGGCTGCGGTCTTATCGCCGGTTCCTCGCCAAATCCAGTGCTTGCGATGAAGAGAAGCCCACAGGCCAACAAAGCAGAGAGTTTGAGCGACATGTTGGTTCTTCCTCTGTCTACAGCCACTACGGGTTCTGGCTGACTAGACGACAACCCAGCCGACTTCGTTCCGAGCATACCGCGAACCGTGGTTGCCGGTCGCCCCCTACGAGGAATCAACCGTGATCTGAGGCACGCTCCGGACGCAGGATGACCTCGGTAATCTCTGATTCTGATGCCAAGCGCATGGGTGGGCCCCAGTAACCGGTGCCAGCGCTCACGTAGATCTGCGCGTCGCCGTGCCGATGTAGACCGTAGACGTACGGCTGCTGGAGCCGCACAAAGTAACCCCACGGCCAGAGCTGACCGGCGTGGGTGTGTCCCGATAGCTGTAAGTCGATGCCAAGCTGGGCCGCCTCCGTAATTGCCGCTGGCTGATGCGCGAGCAGCACCGCGACCCGCTTCGGATCACGACCGAGCAGCGCTTTTTGCAGATCCGGGCCATGTCCCGGGAACACCGCTGCGTGATAGTCATCCACTCCGACCAGATCGATGCCTAGCTCACCGGCCCCATCGCCTGCAACCGGCTGCGGATGGAGGGTGACTCGTTCGTTGCGAAGCACTTGAATGCCGAGCCGCCGCAGCTCGGTGAGCCAGCTATCGACGCCTGAGTAGTATTCGTGGTTGCCGGTGACGAAGTAGACGCCGTGGCAGGCCTTTAGCTCCTTGAGCGGCGCGACGTGCGGGCCGAGCTGGGCGACGCTGCCATCGATGAGATCGCCGGTGATCACCACCACATCCGCTGCGAGTGAGTTGACCCGTGCCACCACGTCTGTGAGCCAGGTTCCATCGAGCGTTGGGCCAATGTGGACGTCGGTGAGTTGGACAATTCGAAAGCCGTCTAGCTCCTTCGGCAGCTTGCGCAGCTCGACCTCGATTCGCTTGACGCCGACCTTGCGCATCCCAATCGCCACCGCGCAGCCCGACAGCGTCGCCGCTCCACCAAGCGCCAGGACATCCACCACCCGGCCCAGCCAAGCGCGTCGCGAGTCATCGATCGGCAGCGTGGGGGCCAGCATCGTTCCGAGCCATCGCAGCAGATCGACGATCCCGAACACCACCGAGGACAGCGCCAGCACGCCGAGCCAGATGTAGCTGACCCACAGAAACGGCGACGCCACGCTGCGCGACACCGAGCGACTCAGTGGAAAGCTCAACCACAGTAGGGCAAACAGCGCGAACAGCCCTACTTTGAGGAACCGCTGCTCGCTTGGGCCCAGCGCCAAGCCCCGCGTGATTCGTAGGTACACGTAGTAGTGCAGCCCACACAGAGCCAGCGTCATGATCGAAACAAACAATAGGGTTCTCAGAATCGGCATCGCGAGTCTCTTGCCTCACCAAGGAGCTTAGATGTTGCCAGCCTCGCCCGGCTTTCGAAATGGTCGTGAGCCTTAGGGACGGCGTGGGAACCACGTTTTTTAGGGTTTCGACACGATACGTCGACCGGCATAATAGGACCGGCTTGCCGCGTATGTGGCTGCGTGCCAAGGAGCTTCCATGAGCGATGTGAAACCGCCGACCCAATTTATCAAGCTCGACACCCGCGACACCACGTCGGTGACCACGACGTACTACGCTGCCTGTCGCGACTACGAAAACGGCAAAGGGGGCAGGGCGGTTCTGTTCGTCACCGGCACCGACTTGATGACTGGGATCGTCAAGGCCAAGGTGATGTTCGTGGTCGAGCTGGGCAAAGGCCAGAGCATCCGAGACTACGTCCAAGAGCGCATCGCCGAGGTGGCCAGCTCTGAAGAGCTGCTGGCTCGGCCCGAGTTTGAGCAGATTGATCCGGGGAATTACGCAGGTGATTTCGCTTTCCTCGGGCAAATGTTAGAGATTCAGTAGTCGGTACGTCCTTAGGACATTTCTCATGCAGCAACTGAAAGAGTTTTTCGAGCAGGGCGGGTTCTTCATGTACGTGAACCTGCTGTGCTCGGTCATCGTGGTGGCGCTGATCGTCGATCGGTCGCTTTTCTTCTTGGGGAAGGGGGCGGTCAATGCTCGGGCATTCCTCGAACAGCTTCGCAAGCTGCTCACGGCTGGGCAGCTCGAAAAGGCGCAGCGGCTGAGCCAATCGTCTGACGCGCCGGTTGCCCAGGTGGCCCGCGCCGGTTTGGCCAAGTTAAAGGGTGGCGAAGCGGCGGTCTCGACGGCGATCGAAGAGGCGCTGACCGATGCCAACCCGGAGCTAAAGAAGCGGATCGCGGTGCTGTGGTCGCTGGCCAACATCGCGACGCTGCTCGGACTCCTTGGTACCATCAACGGTCTGATCGGTGGCTTTGCGGCGATCGGTAAGGCCGCAGCCGATCAGCGCAGCACGATCCTGGCGACGCGGATCTCCGAAGCCATGAACAACACCTGGCTCGGTCTGGCGATTGCCGCCGTGTGCATGATCGGTCACTTGTTCCTGTCGGCGGCCAGCAAGAGCAAGCAGCAAGAGCTAGAGAGCTTCGCGCTGCGGCTCGAAAACCTGCTGTTCGACCTGATCGCGAACCCACCCGCTCCGGCTGCTGAAAAAGAGAGCCGTGACGGGGGACGTCGTCGTGATGGGGGTCGTCGTGATCGCTCC
>CALLYL010000506.1 GCA_937859535.1 uncultured Myxococcales bacterium | reverse complement strand
GACGAATCCTACAGTTGCGTCAAGACCCGCCCGGCGTGCGTAACGATCTGCGAAAGGAGTGGTCCGGCTTCGTCCCGGTTGCCGCTGTGGGCCATATCCTGAAGTTTGATGCACTGTCGCGCCAGTGGCTCCGCCCCTATTCCCAGTACCGCACCAGCCAGGCGATGCGCCGTCTTGCGGAGTCCGTCGAGATCACCGGTTTGTAGTTGCTCTCGGGCCTTGGCGATGCCTCGCTCTGTCTCTGTCTTGAACAGAGCCAGGAGCTGCGCCACAGTGTCCGCTCCCATCAACTCGGTAAGCTCTTGGATTTTGGCGCGAATCGATTGCTGTTCCGTACGCGGTTCGGATTCCGTAGTCGGCTCTGGAACGGCCGGCTTTGCGCTCGACTCGTTCGAGGAAGAATCACCGAGCGCGAAGAACTGTGGGAGCCAGTTGAGGAGCATCAAGCGCAGGGCGTCGATGGTCATCGGCTTGGTCATAAAGTCGCTCATCCCAGCGGCTCGACTCTGTTCCTCATCTTCCTTGAAGGCGTTGGCGGTGAGCGCAATGATCGGAAGCTCTCCAGCCATCCGGCTGCGAATCAATCGAGTCGCGGTGAGTCCGTCCATCTCAGGCATCTGACAGTCCATCAGAATCAAGTCGTACGAAAACTGGTTCGCGGCTTGGGTTGCCTCCAGACCATTGCTGACGACATCCACGCGACAGCCGACGCGAGCCAGCATCTCCTGGGCGAGCCGCTGGTTCGCCAAATTGTCTTCTGCGACCAGTATTCGCGGGGCCATGACGCCCGACCGTCGGATCGCGATGCTGGAATGGCGCTTGGTTTGGCGCGGATTCGACTCGGTGATCCCCCTGAACAAATGACGCAGCACGCGTGCCACTCGACGCACCCGCAGCGGTTTCAGGAGCTGTCCGCAAGCGCCGTGGGCTGGTTGAGAGTCCATCTGCTTGCGGGAATTGGTCAGCATGACAAGCGGCATCGCCTGGTGACGGGAACTGCTTTGCAACAGATGGACGAAACGATCCAGCTCGGTCGCCGGAAAACCATCGGAGATCAGCAAGGCCGCTGGAACGCTCGCCCAGACTCTGGAAAGGAGTGCTTCGGCCTCTGCCAGGCTGTCACAGAGCGTTGGCCGAAGGGAGAGCTGGGTAAGCATCTGCTCTAGCTGCGCTTGAGTCGGCTTATGAGGTTCCACCACCAGAATGGAGGAGCCGACCGCGATGGCCGGAATCAGCTCGGGATCCAAAGGTGGGGTTGAACACTGAAAGAGTGGCAGGGTAAACGAAAACGTAGTGCCAACACCCACCGCGCTTTCCACTGCAATCGATCCACCCATCGCTTCGATCACTCGCTTACACAGAGCCAGTCCTAGGCCGGTACCACCATGGCGCCGGACCTTCGAGGCATCGACCTGGGAAAACGGCTCGAAGAGCAGATGAAGGGAGTCCGCAGCAATCCCAGGCCCGGTATCGGAGACTTCAATGCGCACCGCGGACTTGTCCCCCCACTCTACCAGTCGCGCACGAACGACGACTTCTCCAGAATCGGTGAACTTCACTGCATTGCCAACGATGTTAATGAGCACCTGCCGAAGCCTTCCGGGGTCGGTCTGGAAGTGGGTCGGACAACCACCGACCAACAGACAGGTCAGTCCAAGCTGCTTTTGGCGAGCCGTCTCGGCCAGCATCTCCACTACATCATCCATCGCCATCACAAGGTCGGTCTGGACGGTCTCTAGCTCCAGCTTGCCGGCTTCAATCTTGGACAAATCCAAGATGTTGTTGATTTGATGAAGCAGCGCATCCGCAGCGGTCCGTACGGCCTGGACTTGCTCTTGCTGCTCTCGGGGGAAAGGGGCTTCGAGCAGCAGCGAGGTATACCCAATGACCGCGTTTAAAGGAGTGCGCAGCTCGTGACTCATATTGGCCAGGAAGATCGACTTCATCTGTACCGAAGAGCGCGCCTCTGCCACCGCCCTTTGTAACTCTGCCGCCGCTTTTTGGAACTCCGCGTTGCTCTGTTCTAGCGCGGTGGTACGTGCCTGTACTTCCATGCTGAGATCGCGGTACATGCGCTGGAACAGGCGGATCACCAAGCCGTCAAAGAGGAGTGTCAGCAGTAGATTTCCATACTCCCACAACAGAATTCCGGGGTGGCCAAACGCCACGATCAGCCCGTCACTGATGCAGATCGCTAAGTAGATCGCGAACACAATTCCTGCGACCAGTCGCTCCTGGGGCTGCAAAATCTTGGAGCGTAGGATCGAGCGCAACAGGACGCCACCTAGCAAAAGGAATCCCAGACTTATCAGCCACAACCAAAGCTGTGGCTCGACCCGGAGGAAGCGCTGTCCAAGCAGATCCGTCCAGATGGTGACACGACTGCTCAGCAGCAGCTCGGGCCATAGCGTAAGCAGGGAACCAGCGACTGAAACAAGCGGCAAGCCGCGTACCAGTCGGGGCGGCATCGGCTGATCGCACAGGCTGTAGCACACCTTGGCGCAGCATAGGAGCAGCCAAAAGCCAGCGAGAAGTGAGAACCTGGCGCAGAGAACGGCCACCTGCGGTCTGTCCGTAACGTATTGGAAACCTCGGAAAACATTCACGGCCTGGGCCGCCAGTGCCCATCCAGCAATCCACAGATGGATGCTCCGCTGCTGCACGTACCGTGCGTTCTGTTCGGCCCGACTTCGGCTCTGCGCAAAGTGAAGGACGGCCATGTAGACCGTGACCCCGGACACCAGAGCCAGCCCAAGCAGTGATGGTCCAATCCCCCCCATGTGTTGGATGCTATCAGAGAACCTACGGTAGATTGGAACAGACAACGGCAGATGAAATTTGTCTGTCGATAAGAGGCTTCTCTGGTACGATTTCCTAGTCGCTTCAATACTAGCCTTCGAGGGGGGTCACACTTGCTGGTACTAGTCGTTGATGATGAGCTACTCACTCGCATGACGCATATGGTGATGCTGTCTCACATGCCGGATGTGAACGCGATAGGAGCGGGAAGCGTGGCCGAAGCGAAGCTTGTGATTGCCCATCACACTCCGCAATTGGTGCTCCTAGACCTGGAACTTCCCGACGGAACCGGCCTGGATGTGATGAACTTTCTGACCCAGCGCGAACTCCAGGTTGGCTTGGTGATCATCTCTGCACATCTTGGAACCTTTCGCAGCAAGCTGCGGCCAAACGATCGGTTGCACCTGCTGAACAAACCACTCAACAAGAACGATTTGCAGCGGGTGGTCAAAGACGTGCAGCTCGGGACATCCCATCCCAGTCCGTTTTCTCTGACCGATTACATCCAGTTGGCGTGCATGGGACAGCACACTGCCGTGATCGAATGCCTGTCCAACGATGCGTGCGGCGAGGTGGTGATCGACAAAGGAGTCGTTTGGTCGGCACAAGATGAGCTGGGGCAAGGAGCGGAGGCCTTCCATCGCTTGCTGCTGGCAGAAGGAGCGCTCCTGCGGGTGGGGGCCGAGCGTGTGCCGAAGGGACCGCGTAGTCTTTTCGAGAGCTGGGAGGCTCTCATTTTTGAGTCGATGCGTCTCAAGGATGAAGCGGTAAGGGACCAGCGGCGAACCAAGCGGGGGTCCAATTCACCAACTACAACTCCTACACCAGCGGCTCCTACGTTGGCGGCTCCTACGTTGGCGGCTCCTCCATCTGCCGATCACCCCCCTGCAACGACTCCGGCTGCTACATCTACAAAGCCCCCCCTCACAGAGCCTACAGCCCAAGCGTCGACAAATCCCGACCCGGACGCTGACTTCGATACCTGTGTAGAGAGCGGGGTGCGCGCCGTGCTTGCACGAGACTTTGCAGGTGCAATTGCCAAGTTTGAGCGCGCTCACGCACTGCGTCCCAAGGAATCGATGGTTATCCATCGTCTGGAGCGACTGCGACTCCTGCAAGCTCAGCGAGCCATGAATGGCGGTTCGGATCTTCCTGCGTGAAGCCAATCCCGCAGTCTTTGGTTGCTGCGCTCAACGCCCAGCGCCAATTCCCTCCGCTGTCTTCGCCGCTTGCAAAGACCGGCACAGTGCGTAGTCTTTTTTCTCGCCACTCAGCTCTCACCGCAGAGCTTGCGGAGCTCTGTGACCGCCGCCTCCGCATCGATGAGGAGCCAGCGCACCTTGTCTTGGTCGCTCATCTGCTGCGGGGAACTGCGCGCCCGCTTGAGCAGTTCCTGGAGCGGTTCGATTCGCTTCAACACCTCACTGCACGAAACAGTCGAGGAAGGCGCGCCCTCATCGGTCGGTAGCCAGGGCAGCAGGAGCTCCATCTCGCGCTGCTTATCGTGAAGCTGCACCCGTTCTGTGGCCAGCGTATGCTCCAGAGTCGCCACTTTCCCAAGCAGCTCTTCGCGCTCCCTGCGCAGTGCGGCAACTTCATCCGCTAGTACATCCTGCGGTTCGATGAGCAGCTCTGCGGAAAGCTCATCGGAACCTACCTCGATGCGTTCACTTGCAGAGATCGTAGGAAGCAGCATGGTTGGCCGCTCATGAAGAGCCACTTGGTTCGAGGAGTCGGCGAGCGCTCGGCCCAGAGCCCGCGCCCGTGCTTGCTCGACCTCGACTTCGATCTTCGGCAACATCTGGGTCTCCTTGGAGTGAATCGTAGTCGCAGCCAGGTGATGTGCGACCTCTGCCGAAAGATCCCTGTTGGTGGTTGCTGATGACCGCTTGCTTCGCATGGGCTGTCTCCTCTTCCGTGGCCTTAAGCAGAGTCCGCACCGTTGGGATCGCAGCGGACGGTGCCACTGTACGGACCGGCCTCGTCTTATGCAAATCGAGCTGCAACTCGGTCAAACAGCGCCACCTGCGCCATCACCGGTCGCTCCGATTTCGCTTTGCTGAGCAGTTGATGGACGAACGACACCAGACTCTCGGGAAGGTGCAGCTAGACTTCCCTCCAGTTCTCACTCTGAAACGGGCACCTATTCCGGAGCAGCGCGACGAGCCTGATCTAACAGGGTTTCATAACACGACCACCGTGGTCCTAGCCTTCCCCAAGTAACACCGAACCCGAGGAGGCACGTGCACACGTGACAAGCCAGATGACAGAACCTGGAGTTACAAGAAAAATCGCCTCAGCGACGGAGAATGGTGTTGGAACGGGGGTGGGGTGTCGAAAACCCATTACAATAGGCGGCCCGGTGGGCTACCAGAGATAGATGCGGCGATGCAAACTCAAGTACGGTTACGTTGTTGGGCGGCAAAGAGGCTAGGAACGAGGAAAGACTCTATCCATATGTCTAGGATTTAGATCAGCGACTCCATGATAAATAGCTTTGGCAAGCTTATATCCATCTATGGCTGAATTCCTAATATGTGCAATACGTTCTTCCCATGATCGCTCTTCTTCATCGGCTTCTACCTTCACCATCTCATGCAATGCCCGATTTCTACATTTGGCCCAGGTTTCCACCTGTCGTATCAACTCTCTCAACTTCTCGTCCTTCTCCAGTTTGAGAAGCCGAGGAGTAAGCTTCCCAAGCGTCAAAAAACCGATATTCTTATCTTCTAGAAAAGAGAGTCTGCTTTCTAGTCGATCGGAAATGATACTCTCTGCGATCGCAATAGCCTCACAGAAGTATCCCTCTGAAATGCTCCTCTCAATATGGATGCGTGCTTTAGTAAATAGTATCCTGCGCTGTGTTCCATATCCTTTCCCTTCAAATGCTTGACCCCGTTTTCTGATCTTTTCATCGTTCATGGACGGGAATTTTGCCAGCTTCCTGGATGCTCTGTCTAATATATACGCGCAAGGGTGATGCGAACTACATATGCACTTGTGTACGATAGTGATCTAGCGCAAGTTCGCGCATGAGTCTGATGGTTGTTCCTGTTTCGTTGCAATTTGCTCAACGGCGTCTCGCCTTCGATCCGCCTTGCTCCTGAATGCGACCGCTGGCGAGGTCGAGCGGAGGTGGCGACAAATTTTCCTCGGAGCGGTCGGCGGGCGAGTATCATGACGACCATGAGTGCTGAGCAGCGTCGTGCCACGATGACTACGCGGCTCCTGCGTCGAGATCAAACGGCGGCGGTGCCTGACAACGACTGGCAGGGCTCGACGATGGAACAGCGGATTGCGGCAGTGTGGAACCTGACCCTCGAGTGCCTCGCCTGGACGCAGCCTGATGCCGACCAACCAAGACTTTCGCGATCTATTTGCCGCACTGAACGACGCCGGGGCTGAGTATCTGGTCGTCGGTGCGCACGCGCTGGCCGCCCACGGTCACGTTCGGGCCACCAAGGACTTGGATGTCTGGGTCCACAGCACCACGGACAATGCCCAGCGGGTACTCGTTGCGCTTCAGAATTTTGGGGCACCGCTCGACGACCTCACGGTGGCCGACCTGAGTGCGCCGGAGATCGTGTTCCAAATGGGCGTAGCGCCGGTGCGGATCGATATCCTAACCAGCGTCGATGGCATCACCTTTGAGGAGGCGTGGCCTGAGCGAGTTGTCTCTCGCTACGGGGATCAGCCGATTCCGGTTCTGTCGCGTACGCTTCTGATCAAAAACAAGCTCGCATCCGGACGGCTTCAGGACTTGGCCGACGTCGAGCAGCTCGGGGTCAAGCTTCCAGTGCCTAAGCAGTAGCGGCCCTGCTTGTCTCGACGGTCAAGTCAGCAGGCGAAGTCCTCGACGACATCTAGACCCGTGCATCCCCTCTCGTTAGCAGCAGGTTTCTTACCGTCGCGGCGTGCCAGTAGTCGCCTCTTTGCGGCCTGTGTCCTTCCGCCAGCAGCGTTCTCCCGATTTCACGCAGCGACTTTCCCTGGGCTCGAAGCTGATACGCAAGTCCGTACGCGGTTTTGGTGTCTCTTGTCGCGGTGCGGTCGATGAGGTCGGCGACGCTGGCGGCTTGCCACTGCTTGTCGCGCTGCTCGAGCCGGACGCCTTCCCGATTCAGTTCCCGCGCGATTTCTCGATAGGACTTGCCATCCGCACGCAGGTCCAGCGCTCGCTCTCCGACCACCGCCAGGTTCTTGCGATGCTCGACCAGCGGCCGGGCTTTGGGCGTGTGCTTGCCGGTCTTTTGCAGGATGCGCCAGACCGCATTTTGGGACCAGGTCTTCGCTCGCTGCGGTGGGAACTGTTCCGCCGTCAGGTGCTCGATGATTTCACGGACACTCTTGCCCGCATCAAACAGCTCACCGATCCGCCGAATCGCCGCTTGCTGCTGCGGAGCTTCTTCGAGGATACGATTCCCTCTCTCGTCGAGCCGCAGCGAGTACCGCCAGCCATACGGCGCACAGCCCACCTTGCCGCCCTGCGCCTGAAAGTGACGAATGGCCGTCGTGACCCGCTCCACAATGCTCTCGCGTTCAATCTGGGCAAAGACGGAGATCAAATAGAGATGGAGTCGCCCGGTTGGTGATTTGGTATCAATGTTTTCATTTGCAGATAGAAGTGCGAAGCGTTGATTAGAAAAATATTGATCGACCAGCTTGCAGATATCACTAATTGAACGACTCAGCCGATCGAGCTTCGCAATCACCAATCCATAGGCTTTTCCAGATTCCAATAAATGAATGACTTTCTTGAATCCTGGCCGATCTAAGTCTTTTCCTGATTGTCCGCCATCCACAATCACCTCGATCAAATCGAGGTCGTTGCGGTTGCAGTAGCTGACGATCTGATGACGCTGTGATTCGAGGCTGATGCCATGATCTGCTTGCTGGTCGGTGCTGACCCGGCAATAGCCCACTACCTTGCGCCGTAGTTCCACATCATCATGGTACTGGACAGTCTTATTGGACTCAATGTGGTTGCCTGAATCCTGCGTCCGTACAGTGTGCGACTGATCCTGTGTGTGTGAATTGTGATGATATGTATGCTTCTGCATACGAGCCGTTGTATTTGATATTTACTGGAGTTACCCGTGCTGATCTGGCCAAACTCCTTTCCCACGCCCTCGGCAACGAGAAGGCCAGCGATGCTGTCAACAAGGCCGCACTGATGCTAGGGATCCGTCGTGAGGTGCTGGACAAAGCGCAAGCGCTAAGCGTCCTAGAGCACATTGCGCAGACCCCCGGGCTCGTCGGCATCACCGCCCGCTTCGCCAAGAGTCGCCTGCACCTGCGCTAGCCGGAGCCTGGCCGTTTTCGGCACAGGCCCTCAGAACTCGTCGGCTATCCGAGAGAGCCGATCCAGATCCGATACGAAATGAACACCTGATCGCCGATCCGTGGACGGTAGTTGTTCCCAAAGAAGACCACCGACTTCGACGCTGGATCGTAGTCAAAGCCGTCGATGCGAGAGCGGGGCACATCGCGGCTCCCGATCGTGACCTTGATCGTCGAGGTGATCGGGGTACGGGACAGCTTGAACTGGCTCGAAGCACCTGCGATGGCATCGACGAGCTTGTTCATCGCCGCTTGGACGTCGACATCTTGCGCCTTGTTGATGTCCAGCCATGCACCACCGAGCTTTTCAACCAGACAGCGCGGCAGGTCGTTCGAGCTGTTGGCGCTGCACTCGCGGGTCGACAGATATGGGAGCAGTCCGAACGCCATGATCTGGTTCTGTTTGAAGTAGTCGGCAATGCCCTGGAGCACCGTCGCTGAATAGGTCGCTCCCCACGCGCTGTTGGTGTCAGGATTTTTGGCGGTCGCAAAGTAGCGGAGCCAATCGTTGTTGTACTCGTCAGTAACGAAGAACGAAACCTTGGTGACACCGTCTCGCCACTTCCAGTCGGGATTGCTCACCCCAGCGACAGCATTCTTCTTGAATAGGTCATTGATGCGCACGACGGCGGCGGCGGGCTCCTCGCTGACGTTCGAGCCGCTGGTGGGGCCAAACGGGCCGATCGGATCGTTGGTTTTGTTCAGATCCTGCGGGCAAAAGCCGTTCGTTCCCGAGGCGGGCGCGGTGACTTGACGACAGACCTGGTGCGGTCCGTCGGGATCGGTGCCCGAGATGAACTTGAAGCCGCTTCCCCAACCCGGATAGGACGTTAGGCTGAGCTGCGGGTCGGTGGGCGCGGTGGCGGTGAAGATACCGACGCGGAAGTCGACGCCAGCGGCCTGGAGGCGCTTGTAGAACTCCTGGGCGGTGCTGGCCAAGCGAACTTGGTTGTCGCCCATCGACACCGAGACGTCGACGGTCCAGACGATGTCAGCGGTCGAGTTGCGGGTCGTGTCGATGCCCTGACACAGGAAGCTGATCTGTTTTTGGCTGACCGCCACGCCTGAGGCATTGGTCAGGTCGTTGGCGCGAATCGCCGTCGCCTTGGTGCGGTCGTCGTACTGCGCGGTGGGCGAGACCGCGAGGATGACATCGTTGGTCAGCCCGCTGACTCGACGCACCACTGTTACGTCTAGGTAGAACGGACCCACTGCCGTTACGGTGCCACCGGCGGGGGCCGTGGCTCCACTGAGCGCGGTGACCAGATCATCGCGCACCGTCGAGGTGGTCACAGCGGCCTTGACGACCCGGAAGGTCGACTGCGTGGCCTCGTTCTGTTCGTGAGTCTGGAATTTGCGGCCAATGAAGACGCCGGTAACGGTGTAGCCCTTACCTGTGAGCGCCGTCGAGATCTTGGTCTCGAGGTCAATTCGGTCCGCGTCGATGTTAGCAAGCACGGTCGGTCGCGACACCACCAGACCGGCGACCGCAGCAGCCGGATCGTCGTAGGCTAGACCGCTGCCCGTGGCACCCTGGAATGACTTGGCAGTCCCGAACACCGGGTCCGATCCGACCTGAATGCTCGCCTGCGGCACCGTCGTCTGCGTGATCATGGCCAGTCCGTCAGGACGACAGATACGCGAGCCTGCGAACTTGTCCGATAGACCATCGCCGTCGGTATCAAACAGCCGAGGATCGGTTTCGCCGGTCAGAACGCCGATCGTTCCGTCGAGGTTCTTGTCCTCTTCCGCATCGGGCACACCATCGCCGTCGCTGTCTTTCTTCGTCGGATCGAGGCCACTGCACGTCTCACCAGCCAGGCACTGGTCGCTGCTGGTACACGACACCAGAGGACGCCGCTGGCTCAGGTAGTCGGCGGCAACACAGGTCCGAGGATAGGCCAGCTCGACGCCGTCCGAAAGTCCATCACCGTCGCTGTCTTGAGCGAGCGGATCGGCCCCTGCCGCGACCTCTGCACCATCGCTGGCCCCATCACCATCACTGTCAGGATTGTTTGAATCGGTGCCGCGCAGACACTCGATGTCATCGGTCAGTCCGTCGCCATCGGTGTCCACTCCCGAGCTACAAAGTCCGCTGCCGTTGATGCCGTTGCCGTCACACGTTGCCGTAGCCAGCACAAACAGAGAACCCCAAACCCAGCTTTGCAATGTCTTGCGCTTCATCCTGTCCCCCTATGGTTTGCTGAAGGGCCGCAGTCGCTAAGTTGTCGACGAGAGCCGCCCCATTCAGGATAACCCCGCAAGCCACAGTCGTAGCAGTCCCGCATTTTCCTTCACCGTCGCGCTGGGATACAGCGTTTTTCCTGGGCTGCTTTGCGGTAGCATGTAGCCATGTGGCTCGAGCGGCTGGCGGCACTTACGGACCGTTTGTGGTTGCCGCCACTGCGCTTTGTCGTTGGCTTCATCGAGGCGCTGGGACAGCACATCATGCTGCTGTTTTCGGTGCTGCGCTGGTCGCTCCGTCCGCCGTATCGAATTGCGGTGCTTCTCGAAGCGATGGTGTTTATTGGCTTTGAGTCGCTGCCGATCGTGCTGCTCATCTCACTGTTCGTCGGCGCGGTGTTTGCGCTGCAACTTTCCTCGGCGCTGCGGACGTTTCAGGCCCAGGCCTTTACCGGTGCCACCGTAGGTCTGGCGCTCGCCCGAGAGCTGGCCCCAGTGTTCACGTCGATCGTCGTCTCGGCCCGCGCTGGTGCAGGTATGGCCACCGAGCTGGGCTCGATGCGGATCACCGAACAAATCGACGCACTGGCAACGATGGCGGTAAACCCGGTGCAGTACCTGATCGTGCCGCGAGTCATCGCCGGAACGGTGATGGTGCCGATGCTGGCGATGCTGTTTAACTGCGTCGGAATGCTCGGTGCGTACGCTGTCGCCGTCGGGGTCCAGAACGTCGACCGAGGCGTCTTCATCGAAAAGGCTCAGTGGCTGCTCGATGCCAACGACATCACCCAAGGCATGGTCAAGTCGGTGGTGTTCGGCTGCGTGCTGACGCTCATCGCCTGCCAGCAGGGCTATCACGCTTCGGGCGGTGCCAAAGGCGTCGGCGTCGCTACGACCCGCTCCGTGGTCGGCAGCTTCGTGACGATCCTTGTCCTCGATTACTTTTTGACCGATATGTGGCTGACGTTGTTTACGAAGAAGGGCTAGCCGATGGCGGTACTCAAGTGGCAAAAGCCCGACGATGACGCCAGCTTGCCCAGCGAACGATTCCACATTCGCGTGCGCGGCGTCCAAAAGACCTTCGGACCCCATCACGTCCTGCGCGGCATCGACCTCGACGTGGAGCGCGGCAAAATCAACGTCATCATCGGCGGCTCGGGCCAGGGCAAGTCGGTGATCATGAAGCACCTCATGGGTCTTTTGAAACCCGACGAGGGAAATATCTACGTCGACGGTGAGGACTTGGTTCCGCTCGACGAGTTTCAGCTCAACCGCCTGCGCAAAAAGTTCGGGATGTTGTTCCAGTACGCGGCCCTCTTCGACTCGCTGACCGTGGAAGAAAACATCGTCTTTCCGCTGGTCGAGCACGGTGACCCCGACAGCATTGTCGAGGACAAAAACGGCAAGCCGGGCAAGCGGCGCTTCTTTTCGCGGGCTGAGCTGCATCAGATCGCCGTCACCCAGCTCGACAAGTTGGCGCTGCCGCAGGTGCTACTGAAGAAGTTTCCGTCGGAGCTGTCAGGCGGTCAGCGCAAGCGCGTCGGTCTGGCACGGGCCCTGGTGATGAAGCCGAAGATTCTGCTCTACGATGAACCGACGACGGGACTTGATCCAGTGTCGACCAAGAACGTCGACGACATGATCCGCGATGTATCCCGCGAGCACGGCGTCACCAGCGTGATCATCAGCCACGACATGGCCTCGACGTTTCGCATCGGCGATCGCATCTCGGCACTGTACGGTGGGGTGATGATCGAAAGTGGGCCACCGAATGAGTTTCGCAACAGTCGTCACAAGTGGCTGCGTGAGTTTATCGAGACCAGCGGCGCGGTACAGATGACGCCATGTGACGAAAAAGACCTGATCGTGGATGATGTAATTTGAACTTGGCAACGGTCTGGGCGGCGCGCTCGTTCACCGAGGCAGCACCGCAAGGAGTACACACATGAAGACCGCCAGCGCGGCCCTCAAAGTCGGCCTGACCACCCTCCTCATCGTGGTGCTGAGCGCCGTTGCCTATCGTTTCGTTGCCAAAGGTGTGCGCGGCCAAGAGGGCCCGGTGGTGTGGGCACTGTTCCGCGACGCGACCGGCCTGGTCGACAAGTCGCGGGTCCAGATCGCGGGACTTATCATCGGCGAGATCGCCGAGCGCCGTCTGCAAGGCACCTACGCTCGCGTCAGCATCCGGATGCGGCCCGACGTCGAGTTGTGGTCCAACGCCGTCATCTACAAAAAGTCGAGTTCGCTCCTCGGTGAATACTTCATCGAGATCGATCCCGGCACGCCGCAGTCGCCCGATCCGCTGTCGGGACAGATGGTGAAAAACAGCCTGCTCAAGAGCGGCGATCAGGTCATCAACGTCGTCGAGGCAGTAACCACCGGCGACATCCTGTATCAGGTCAACGAAACGCTGCCGATCGTCCGCGACATTCTCCGCGATGTGCAGCGGCTGACCCAAGGACCGGTGCAGGACATCGCCCGCGAGGTCAAAGACTCGGTGGCGCAGAACTCGGATGCGATCGCGACGCTGCTCAAGCATGTCGACGGCATTGCCCAAGACGTTCGCTCGATCACCTCCGGTCAATCGGCCAAGGATGTGCAAATCTCGCTCGCCAACGTCCGCGAGGTCACCGAAGGATTGCGCGATCTCGTCGGCAAAGGCTCGTCAGAGGTCGACTCGACTGGGGCCAAGCTGCGCCAGAACCTCGACAAGCTGTCTTCGGCGGTCGAGTCACTCAATCACGCGCTCGGCAACGTCGACCACATCACCGGCGACATCCGCAAGGGCAAGGGCACCGTCGGGCGGCTCCTGGTCGACGACGCCATCGTCAACAACGTCGAGCAGATCACCGCCGACGCCTCCGAGCTGGTGCGTGGCTTCAGCCAGCTTCAGACCATCGTTGGGCTGCGCAGCGAATACTACATTCGCTCGAACGACTTCAAAAACGCCATCGAGGTCCGTCTCCAAGCACGCCCCGACAAGTATTACCAAATCGAGCTGATCGACGACCCCCGGATGACCCGCACCTTCTCGCGCTCGGTCACCACCACCGACGATCCCTCGAAGCCCCTGACGACGACGACGGATCTGGTCCAGATCACCCGCGCCTTCAAGATTTCGTTCCAGTTTGCCAAGCGCTTGTTCCTCGATCCGAAGTGGTTCATCCTGACGCTGCGCTACGGCATCAAGGAAAGCACCGGTGGCATCGGCTTCGATGTCGACCTGTTCAAAGAACGCCTGACCTTCAAGGTCGACACCTTCGACTTCCGCACCAACATTTGGCCCCGGCTGCGCATCTACTCGACGGTGCAGTTCTACCGCAACATGTACGTGCTGGCCGGTGTCGACGATGTCATCAACGAGCGCCCGCCCGGCGGCCAAGGCTCCTTCGGTCGCGACTTCTACGTCGGCGGCCAGATCATGTTCAACGACGAAGACCTCAAGTCCATCCTCGCCGTCGGCGGCTCCGCAATTGGCGCTGCGCGCTAGTCGCCCTCAAAATTCGTTATAACTAAACCGTCGCTCGTGTACCTAACCTCTCTTCTTTGGCTCACTTCTGACAGCCGCCGCTTCGGTCGCCTACTCGGTCCATTGCCGGGGGATGGGTGGCGTTTGCGTCGGCTTGCTTGGGCGCTTTTGTGCGTCGGGCTGCTCATGTTTCCGTCGCTTGGTTCGGGTTTTGGGGGGCAAGATCGGCTGGAGCTGGCGCAGGTTGCACTTACCGGAATTCCGCCCGCTCAGTCGGTGCCCCGTCCCGAAGCGCTGTCACGGCTTTTGTGGGAGCTGGAGAAGCGGACCTCGATTGAGGTGAGCACCGAAGTAGCGACGGTGCATCTTGGTGACCCGGTCGCTTTGCATCGCCATCCGCTGCTGTACCTGGCCGGGGATCGAGCGTTTCCGCTGCCGAGTGACGAGGAGCTTGCGAACCTGCGTCGGCATCTCCAGCTTGGCGGCCTGCTCATCATCGACAGTGCCGAGGGCCGCGCCGGTGGTGCCTTTGATCAGTCGGTGCGGGCACTGCTCGGCAAGCTGTTTCCCCAAGCACCGCTCACCCGTCTGCCCGAGGACCACGTCCTGTTTCGCTCGTTCTATCTGTTGCGCGTTCCCGTCGGTCGCGTCATCGCCCTGCCCTACGTCGAGACGGTGCAGCTTCGCGGACGCGCCGCCATTGTCTATAGCCAAAACGACCTCGGTGGGGCCTGGGCCCGCGATCGCTATGGCCAGTGGCTGCACGATGTCGTCCCAGGTGGTGAAGTCCAACGCGAGCAGTCGCTCCGCCTCGGCGTGAACCTGGCGATGTATGCGCTCTGCCTCGACTACAAGGCCGACCAAGTCCACGTCCCGTTCATCATGCGTCGGCGGGCCTGGCAGCCACAGCTTCCCAGCACCAGCCCCGCCCCAGTGAGTCCGCAGCCATGAATCTCCTCGGCGGAGACTGGAACGAGTGGAAGCTAGCGCTTTTGGCCCCCCGCAGCCTGTCGGGGCGGGTGGTCGCACTGGCGATCGTCGTCGTCGTGCTCGGCCTGGCGTTTCGGGCGCTGCGGGGTGAACAGCCCCGACGCAGGTTGCTGCTGCTCTCGCTGCGGGCCATCGGAATCGTGGCGACGCTGTTTTTGTTCTTTCAGCCGACCATTCGCCTGCGCAACGTCAGCCGGATGCCGAACCACATTGCGGTGGTCGTCGACGCCTCCGAGTCGATGCGCCTGGCGGAAGAAGGGGGCGGTGAGACACGAGCCGGTCGGGCGGCAGCGCACCTGCGAGGCGAAACGACGACCCTTCAGAAGTGGCGCACCGATCACAAGGTCGAGTTCTTCACGTTCGGTGACCGTCTGCAATCGTCGACGTGGGACAGCGTCAGCCATCCCGATGTCAGCTCGCTGCGGGCCGACTCGACGCGGATTCGGGAAGCCCTGTCCGCCGTCCGGCAGCGCTTCGAGGGTCGGGATCTCGCTGGGGTGGTGCTGTTCTCTGATGGGCTCGATAACGGTCGGCTCAGCGCCGGGCAAAGTGAACCCAAGCCTGGACAGCTCAGCCTTGACGCCGACACCCAAGAGTTCCTGCGCGCCCTGGATGTCCCCGTCCACACGGTCGCCGTCGGCAAGCCCGGCCTTCGCGACATTGCGCTCACCCGCGTCCTCGCCGATCAGTTTGCGTTCGCTCGGACCTCCGTCGAAGTCGAAGCCCGTCTGCAAGTATTCGGTGCCAAAGCCGCTGGCTGGGGCGGTCGTCACTTGCCGGTCACCCTTCGTCGCGATGGCGTCCCGATCCTAACCGTCGACATCGAAGTCCAGCCCGAGCAGCGCGAGTACCGCGTCATCTTCCCGTTTACACCCGACCGCGTCGGCAAATTTCTCTATGACATCAGCGTTCCGGTCCAGCCCGGCGAAGCCATCAGCGAAAACAACCGGCGCGCCTTTGTCTTGAAAGTTGTCCGTGAGAAAATCCGGGTCGTCCACGTCGCCGGTCGCCCAAGCTGGGACGCTCGCTTTCTACGCGCCGCTCTCAAGAGTGACCCGAACATCGACCTGGTCGCCTTTTTCATCCTCCGCTCGCCGAGCGACATCGAGTTCGCGCCATCCGAGGAAACCTCGCTCATCCCGTTTCCGTGCCAAGAGCTGTTTCAAGAGCAGCTTCGCAGCTTCGATCTGCTGATCCTCCAGAACTTCAACTACAGCGCCTACTGCTCGCAGTTCCTGCAACCCGCGATCGTGCCGTTCGTCGAGGGTGGCGGATCGGTGGCGATGATCGGCGGCGATCTGTCGTTTAGCTCGGGCGGCTATTACGGATCGGAGCTGTCACAGATCCTGCCGGTGGTCTTAAGTCCGGATGAGCTGTCGGGCGGCTCGGCGTCACGACTGATTGATACCGATTCCTTTGTC
>CALLYL010000505.1 GCA_937859535.1 uncultured Myxococcales bacterium | reverse complement strand
AAATGAACTTCGCGCAAAAAGATCCGCCTTTTATCGCGATGAGTGATCGCGATCAATTTTCTAACATAGTACAAGCATTCAACTTATCGCGACGAACCCTTATGACGAAGTGCCTGATCTGTGGTTGAGAAGACGGTGGCTGCGGTCCTGCCTCGGAATGACGGCTCTCCCGAATCCAGGGAGCCAGAGTTACGCACCATCGAGCTACACTTTGTCGACTATCACGGACGACGACTGGCGTTCGAGGCCGCGACGATCTGCCGTGGCAGGACGTGGCGGATCGCGCCCAACGCCAGCGCTCGACTCGGTTTCGGTGGCAGTGAGGGAATGGGCCTCGGTGGGACGCCGGGCCGCTGGAAAGACGTCTATCCACACAAAGCACCGCGCGATTGCGGCTTCGTCGAGAACGTCGGCGTACTGTGCTGGGAAGACGCCGAGCGACGGGCGTATGCCGCCGAGACTGGGCTGCTCTACGCGGCCTTCGGGGGACGGTGGCCTGAGAGGATACGGGAATTTGTGGCAGGAAGGGCTGCGGCTGGCGGAGGACGGACTCCGTAGCGCTTGTCACGCTCCGACGGTGGAAGACGTCCCACGCGGGCTTTCGCTGTCCCTCTGAACCTTGTAGCGCAGCTTCGTGATGCCGTTCGGAAAGGAGTGTGTCTCAAGCAGGCGCAGCGGAATGTGCGTGGTGCCCAGCGACAGAAGCGGAATCCCGGCACCCAGGAGCGTGGGAATGACATACAGCTCCAGCTCGTCGACGAGTCCTGAAGACAGACACTCCCGCGCGGTCTGCCCGCCGCCGACAATCCAGACATCGCGGCTCGACTCGATGCGGAGCTTGGCCAGCGCGGACGGTAACTCAGCGACGGTCACGGCACGGACCAGGGGCGGCGGATTGGGAAGCGGACGCCTCGTGACGATGAGCCCCGAGCGTCCCTCGTACGGCCACGGGCCAAACGTCTGCATCTGTTCGTAGGTCGAACGCCCAATGACGACCGCACCAACGCGCTCCAGAAACGATTCGTAGCCCAGGTCCGGTGAATTGTACGGCTCGAGCCAGCCGACTCCGCCGTCTTTGTCGGCGATGAATCCATCGATGCTGACTGCAACATAGTAGACCGTGCGTGGCATCCGGCGAGTCTGTCCATAAGGACGCGACGGATGTCAACAAGAGGGCGCTGGCGAAGGAACGGGAAGGGTCGGATCGATTTTGTCGGTGAGCTTTGGTGACGCTGGTCGTCACCGCCTGGCGAAGCGCTTGCCGTCTGTGCTACCGGGGCGCGTGGTCCGTGGCCGTCGCAATCCGCTGTATGTCGGCTTCCCCGCACGGCTGAAGAAAGCGCGGCGTCAACGCGCCGAGGCTCAGCACCATTGTGCGTCTCGCTGTGGTACCTGGGAGTGCGTCCCGGCTGGCTCGCCTATGGCACGAGCGATGAGGATGAGTGTCGGTATGACCGGGAACTTTCGACCCTCGCGATACGTCTGCGCACGATCAGACTGGCCCAAGGGCTCTCGCTGCGACTGCGCGGAGCAAGGTCGGGCACTTCCGGGAATCTGGTGAGCCAAATCGAGAAGGGCTCAGATCCTGCCATCGACACCCTCGAACGAATTGCGACGGCGCTCGCAGTTCCGGTCGCTTGGCTTGGGTTTGGCTGGACGCCAGGTGGCGACATTCCCAGCGTACGACGAGCTGCCTTTGTACGCGGATAGCAGGAACAGCGTCAGCAATGACCACCGAGTCGGTCGGTGGCGCAGGCCGGACTTCGGTTTAGGCCGCCCGCTGATACAGGTACTTCTGGAATCCTGCGAACAGCTTGCCGATGTCTTGGGGCTTCCCAAGGTCGGAAACGGCGTCGGCGATGGAGTCCCGATACTTGAGCCGTAGAAGCGGTCTGAGCTTGTCCGCGTCCAGCTCCTCGACCCCGACGGTCACGTAGTGCTGAAGCACAAAGTCCAGGAACGCCTGCTGCTTTTCGCTGAACAGGGAACGGATCTGGCTCCTCGCGCTGTCGGCTCGGACCTCGCGGGTGACTGGCGGCATGGCGTAGGCGACGTGGGCGAGCACATCAAACAGGTCGCTCTTTTCGGCGTCGATGATCTTCTGCATCTCGGCGAGCTGCTCATGGCCAAAGCCCTTCTCGGCGAGTCCTTCGAGCAGCCGCTTGCGGGTATCCGGCTCGCTCCACAGCGTGCGCAGCTCGGCTTCACTGCTAAAAAACTCGGGCAACTTCCCAAACAGTAGCTCTAGGAACTGCTGCGCCGACATCGGCGTGCCATCGGGGTGCCAGAAGCTGGTGCAGATCATGTGCTGGATGCTGCGTTCCTTGCCATCGGCGAGCTTGATCTTCACCTTGGCTCGGCGGCTTTTGTCTTCCCGTGCGGACTCCCGACCATCGGCCATGGGAGGCGTGGATCTCGGCGCTGGAGGCTCACGCGGCTCGGGTTCGATCGGCTCCCCATCCCATTCCGGATCACTGAAGTGGTGATGCGCTTTTACAAAGTCGTAGATCGTAAAGTAGAACTTCCCGTCGTAGAGCCGAGTTCCGCGACCGATGATCTGCTTGAACTCGATCATCGAGTTGACCTGCCGCAACAGCACAATGTTGCGCACGTTGCGGGCATCCACCCCCGTCGACAGCTTCTGCGAGGTAGTCAGGATCGTCGGGATGGTCTTTTCGTTGTCCTGAAAGTCGCGCAGGTGTTGTTCACCGAGCGCGCCATCCCTGGCCGTCACCCGTTGGCAGTAGTTCGGGTCACTGCTCGTCTTCATCTGATTGATCAGGTTGCGCACCGCCAGCGCGTGATCTTGGGTGGCACAGAACACCAGCGTCTTTTCGCTTTGGTTCATTTGCTCCATGAAGAGGGCGACACGCTTCTTTTCTCGTGCTTCGATCTCGATGATTCTGTTGAAGTCGCTTTCGGTATAGCGCTTGCCTGGTTCGATATCGCCTTCGAGCAACTCGTCATCGGGAGTATAGACATACTCATCCAGCGTGGTAGAGATTTGCTTGACCTTAAACGGCGTCAAGAACCCATCGTTGATGCCGTCTTTTAGCGAATAGACATACACCGGCTCGCCAAAATAGGCGTAGGTGTCGATATTGTCTTTGCGCTTTGGTGTCGCGGTCAAACCCAACTGCACAGCGGGCGAGAAATATTCCAAAATACCGCGCCAGTTGCTTTCGTCGTTCGCCCCGCCGCGATGGCACTCATCAATCACGATAAAATCGAAGAAATCGGGCGGATAGTCTCCAAAATACGGTGAGGGCTTGCCGTCCTTCGGCGGGCCGCTCATGAAGGTCTGAAAGATGGTGAAAAACAGGCTGCCGTTTTTGGGCACCTTGCCCTTTTTGCGGATCGCATCCGGCTCGATGCGCACCATCGCATCCTCGGGAAAAGCCGAAAATGCGTTGTAGGCTTGATTGGCCAAGATGTTGCGATCCGCCAGAAACAGAATGCGCGGACGACGGGACGGCTCACGACGCAGGTTCCAGCGACTTTGAAACAGCTTCCAGGCGAGCTGAAAGGCGATGAAGGTCTTGCCCGTGCCGGTGGCCAGCGTCAGCAGGATGCGCTGCTTTCCAGTGGCCATCGCGTCAAGCACCCGCTCGACGGCGATGTCCTGGTAGTAGCGGCTAGCGTGCGAGCCGCCCTTGTCCTCAAATGGCACCGCGGCGAAGCGGTCGCGCCACACATTGGCCTTGGCAAAGGTCTGCGCCCACAGCTCGTCCGGCGTCGGATAGCGAGGCAGCTCGCCTTCCTGGCCCGACTCCATATCGATGCCATACAAACCCTGGCCGTTGGTGGCATAGGCAAAGCGCAGCGCCATCTTGCCCGCGTAGTCCTTGGCCTGCCCGACGCCCTCGGTCAGCGGCTTGTCCCACGCCTTGGCTTCGAGCACCGCGAGCTTGCGGTTGCGATAGACCAGCACATAGTCCGCCTTCATCGACCGACCGCGTCGGCCCAGTCCCTCGATGCGACCCGGCGTGATCGAATACTCGCGCAGGATCTTGCTGCCCTCGATCACCCCCCAGCCCGCCTCCCGTAGCGCGGGATCGACCTGCTCGGCCCTGGTTTCGGCTTCGTTCATGGCTGTGGCTTGGCTCCTGAAAGGGACTTCTTGATGTGGCGATCGAAATCCGACTCGAACAAACGATCCTGCACGATTCGATACTTTTCAAACTCACTTTCGGCAAATGATTTCGCGACTTCTTGACTCACAGTGCCTGGATGGTCGAGAAGTTCACGTTCATTAAATTTCAGAAAAGCATTCAACTTGCCCGCCCAGTCCTTCATGGTCATAGGAATATTGCGTTCCGCCTGATCTTCGGCATAATCCAGATACATTGTCACAATGCGTTCCAGCGATCGCAGCTCTTTTTCTGTCAGGTAGTTCTTCGCGATTACGACATCTGGCTTGATGATCTTTCCATCTGGCGCATTTTTCCAGGTCGTCAGCCCCATTCTTTCTTTGGCACTATCGGCACGCTCGACGATCAACTCGGCAGCGGTTCGACCATGAATCGCAAAATGAAGCTTGTTCTGCACGGTGGCAAAGAATGTCTGGGTGGTTTCTGCTGATGGGCTATAATCCATTGCCGTAGCATAGATATCCGTGATTTTCTGATAGAACTTTCGCTCACTGGCCCGGATCTCACGAATCTCGGCCAGTAGGTTTTCGTAATATTCCGGGCTAAAGAATGCCCCATTTTTTAAGCGCTCTTTGTCTAGTACATACCCGCGAATTGCATAATCCCGCAGCACGCCCACGGCCCATTGTCGAAATTGAATGGCGCGGGTGGAATTCACTCGAAAGCCGACTGCGATGATGGCGTCGAGGTTGTAAAAATCCACGTTCCGCGCCACCTCCCGGTTGCCCTCCTGTTGAACTGTTCGGAATTTCCGAATGGTTGCTGCCGCCGAGACTTCCTGCTGGGTGTAGAGGTTGCCCAGGTGCTCACTGATCGTCGGGACCGTGACCTCGAACAGTGTGGCCATCAGCTTTTGGGTCAGCCAGACCGTCTCCTCTTCGACGCGGACCTCGATCCCAGACTCGCCAGCCTGCCTGGTGAAGATGAGAAACTCAGCCGTGCTGTTGCGAATCTGCAGCTTCTTGTCTTTGCTCATGGCGCGCCCCTACAGCTCCCCACCAAACGCCTGATGCAGCAGCGACTTCTTCAACTCCAGAAGCGCCGCCAACTTTCTTTCATAAATTGCGGCGAGCCGTTCGGTTTCGGTTGTCAGCGCGTCGAGGTTAGCAGCAATTGTTGCTTGTTCCTTCAGCGAGGGAAACGACAGCGAGATTACCCGCAAATCGCGGATGTTAATTTGCATCAATGCCGCGCCGTAGGTCTTCTCTCGGATTTGGCCCTGAATCGACCCTGACTTGATGAGGTAGAAACCGAACTCAGGCAGCAGGAGTGAGCGGTTGAATCGAATCGGAACGATTCCCCTTGTGACGTTTGCGCCGACAAGTTCAGGTGAAGCAATTGAAACGACGCCGGTGCTGCCTCGAACACAAAGGAGGAGTTCGCCCCCTTGAAGGGCCGTCCGCTTGTAGCCTCCCGCCAACTTGGGGTCGATTCGTTTCAGGCCGCTCAGCCGAATAACCTTCTGTGTCAAATCGGTGGGACGGACTACGGGCATCCCTTCGTCGAATTCCTCTCCAGGCTGAACGATGCCGTATGAGAGTGAGCAGTCGGAATCTGCTATATCTTCGAGCGGCTTCTCCTCCCACCCCGCCCCACGCTGGGTGAAGACGGACTGGAGGTGGCTTTCGAAGAAGGCGCGGGCGTTTTGGAGGTTCTTTTCGGCGTTGGCAACAGCTACCGCAAGCCCCGCAAACGCTTTGTCCAAGATGCCGACAATGTGCTGTTGTTCGGGGAGTGGGGGGACTGGAACTTCCGTATTTTTGATTTTGCTCTGCGAGATGTTGGGCTGCGCGTTTCCGGTTGCTTGCGCCACCAGTTCATCCTTCTTCGCAAGCAGGAAGTAGAACAGGAACTCAGGAATGAACTTGTCGTTTGGAAGGATTCCGCATACCGCTTGATTCGTAGCCGCTTCAAATCGGAGGATGCCAACCTGCCCCGCCGTCGCGCCATACATGGCAACCAACACCGTGTTCTTCGGGAAGAGTTTGGCAGCAGAGTTCTCAAGCCCCTGCTGCGTTATGAAACTCATCGCCTGTCGCACATTTCCTACCGCCACCTCTCCGCTGAGTATCCACGGAATATTTCCGCCTTCGTAATACTCCTTCCGCGAACTCAACGGAGTCCCTCCGGAGCTTGTCTTGCAGACTTCGCCCAACAGCTTCCATTCCCACCCCTTCTTCACAGCAGCCCCCTAATACTCTCCAGCACCTCTGCGCCCTCGGCGTCGAGGGTGGCGATTTCTTCTAGGATGTCGGCGGGGGTGCGGTGGGTGATTTCCTGTCCGCCGCTCGGGTTTTTGACAGAGAGGTCGAAGGTGCTCTTGTCAATGCTGGCTGCGTCGAGGCTCCAGCTCTTGGGCGAGTCTGCTTGGGTCTTCTGTAGCTCGATGAACTCGGCCAGGTCGGCGTCGTTGAGCGGATTGGTCTTGCCCAGGTTCCGTCCGGGGTCGAGCTGATAGAACCAGACCTTGCGCGTCGGCCAGCCTTTGTCGAAGAACAGCACCACCGTCTTCACACCCGCCCCCTGAAACGTACCGCTGGGACAGTCGAGCACCGTATGCAGGTTGCAAGTCTCTAGCAGGAGCTTGCGCAGGCTCACCGAAGCGTTGTCGGTATTCGATAGGAAGGTGTTCTTGATCACCACGCCGCCGCGTCCCCCGGCCTTCATCATCTTGATGAAGTGCTGAAGGAACAGGAACGCCGTCTCGCCGCTGCGAATCGGGAAGTTCTGCTGAACCTCCTTGCGTTCCTTGCCCCCGAACGGAGGATTCGCCAGCACCACATCGTAGCGGTCCTTTTCCTGCACATCGGCCAGGTTTTCCGTCAGCGTGTTGGTGTGCAGGATGTTCGGCGCTTCGATGCCATGCAGGATCATGTTCATGATCGCGATGACATAGGCGAGCGACTTCTTTTCCTTGCCGTAGAACGTCCGAGTCTGAAGCGTCGTGAGATCTTTGGTAGAGAGCTTGTCACCCGACTTCAGGAACTCGAACGCTTCACACAAGAAGCCTGCGGAACCGACCGCCGGGTCATAGATCGTCTCGCCGATGCGAGGCTTTACAACACGGACAATGGCGCGAATGAGCGGACGCGGGGTGTAATATTCACCGCCGTTTCGACCCGCATTGCCCATGTTCTTGATCTTGGCTTCGTACAGATGCGAAAGCTCATGCTTTTCGGTCTGCGAGCGAAAGCGCAGCGCGTCGATCTGGTCGATGATCTCGCGCAGGTTGTAGCCGCTCGTGATCTTGTTTTTGATCTCCGAAAAGATCTGCCCGATCTTGTACTCGATGGTGTTCGGTCCGGTCGCCTTGGCCGTGAATCGATACAGATACGGAAACAGCCTGTGGTCCACAAAATCGCGCAGGTCGTCACCGGTCATCGCCGCGTTGTGATCGAGCTTGCCGTCCTTGCCCTTCGGCGCGGCCCAGCTTTCCCAGCGATACGGCGCATCGAGAATGTACGAGTAGGACTTCCCCGAAAGCGCCGCCTCATCGGCACGGTCCTGCTCCAGCCCATCGAGATACTTCAGGAACAGCAGCCAAGAAGTCTGCTCGGTGTAGTCCAGCTCGGTCGTGCAGCCAGCCTCTTTCCAGAGCACATCATCGATGTTCTTAAACGCCTGCTCAAACATGCCCCACTATCGCAGATTCCCGTAGCTGTGGGCAGGCCGATTTTTGAAAACCCGAACCCAGCGCAGCGCCAGCCAGCCCGCTCCCGCGAGCTCAAAACCGAAGCGTCGCCGCGAATCCGCCCCCTCCGGGATGGAGGTAAGGCGAAAGACTTAGTGTCGATGGCGAGCCCACCTGGGCTGCACCAGTGATTCAGCATCCAACACCGCCGACAGCGAGCAGACCGCCCGCGACCATAAGGATATAGCCGCCAAGACCCTCTATGCTTGCGTCCCAGCGTGCGTTGCTTCCCGCTGTTGAGCTGGTGGTTGCTGAGGACTCTGTGGTGACCGAATCACTTCTGAGCGTGAGCGCAACCCCACCGACCAGCTATGGTGGCCCTCCGGCGTGACGAGCATCAAGAGGAGGTGTTTCCCTCAATCGCAGCGAAGTTGCTCAGCCTGAGGCGGCTTGTGCGGGCAGTATGTCCGTAGAAACCCGCACATACCCCACCGCTCTGCGCTGCGATCCTTCCGCTCCGTAATGTCCTTCCGGCTCTCTGTTCGGCACTCCCTTGTGGACTCTGCTCGCACTCCTCATGACCTATCACTCCCTCGCCAAATGTGGGCGTTAGGAGCTAATTGATAATTAAATTAGGCGTCCGTGAACGAGAGTTATTCAGCGCAGCATGCGCATACAACAGCACACAAACACCACCAAAACGGC
>CALLYL010000504.1 GCA_937859535.1 uncultured Myxococcales bacterium | reverse complement strand
CCCATAGCCATTCAAAGCCCTGAACGATCGGCATTCCCGAAGTCATCGGAGCTTACCGGTGGAAGTTGTGTGGTTTGGTTCTCAGTCGCCCATGCAGATGGAATCCTCTTTCTGCAGATGGTCATCGACGGATGACCCTGTCATCGACGGCAGCCCCGGCGGTGGCAGGAAATTGACGCAGTGCATCAAAGGGATTGTCACTTGGCCGGACCGCGATTACATTTTGGACTTATGGAGCCGCTTGCGATGCAACCAGCCGTTCTTCGCGACATCATCGTGGATGAAGTGACCTGGCGCTGTGCGACCCGACCCCGCCGGGCGGAGTGGCTGATGGCGATCGAAGAGCTTATTGCTAGCGCTGCCTTCGCCATCGACAGCAAGGCGTCTGAGTCGACTGCCTCCGCACTCCATGGTCAAGTCTCCGTCGAGCCCAGCGCGATCGCGGTGACCCTGCGTACCGATGATGGTACTGAAGTTGGGCGGCTCCAACTCGACCGTCCGGTGATTGCGCCGGTGCTGCGGGAGTACCTGAGAATTCTGCGGGCGATCGAGGGCAGTGGGTTGTCCGAAACCTCACCGCACTTCGAAGCGCTCGACATCGCTCGGCGACTGATTCACGACGATGCGGCCCAACTGGTGCAGCGCTACTTTTCGGGTGTCCATCCCGATCAAGAGACGGCACGCCAGCTCTTTTCGCTGATGGTGCTACTGACCCACGATACCAGCCGCCTCGCGTCTTAGTGCGCCGGGGCTAGGCGAAGCTGGCAGATAGGTCCGCGACGGGCACTGCCTGCGGGCGGTTCTTGAGAGACGACGACGCCGCTACCGCTGAGTTCGATTCGGAAGCCGCTGGTTCTGGCGAGATCGACGGCGCGACCGAGTCCAAGTCCGACAAAATTGGGCACCCGAAGAGACTCAGGCACACCTGGGTAGCGCAGCGCGACTGGAACGGGTGGACCATACTGCGCTGACGGCGAAGGCCGGGGCGGTGGTGGGGACGTGGTGACGAGCTGCGGTGAGTTCTGTGGCGGTACTCCCAAATAGGGCAGGACAGCCGACACCACTTTGACGAAGATCGGACCCGCGACGGCAGCTCCGTAGTGACCCTCGTGTGGCTCGTCGACCATCACAAATAGCAAGATGCGCGGATCGTCATAAGGCGCAAATCCGATAAACGACGAGGCCCAGAACTCAGGTGAGTAGCGACGGGTGTTCGGATCGACCTTCTGTGCAGTGCCAGTCTTGCCAGCAACAGGATATCCCGGGATGTCGAGTGTGTCGCCAGTGCCCTTTTTTTCCATGACGGCGCGCAGCATCTGTCGCATTTGCGACGCGGTGTGGGCCGACATGACACGTTTGCCCTCGGGGTGTGATTCTAGGACGGTCTGACCCGTTGACGAGACGACGCGACTGACGACGTGGGGCCGGTATAGGATACCGCCATTGGCGAAGGCTGCCATAGCGGAGGCGATCTGCATCGGGGTCGCGGTCATACCCTGGCCAAAGCTGATGTTGGCAAATGCGACATCTCCCCATTCAGCAACGGGGCGGACTTGGCCACTGCGCTCTCCGGGGAGGTCGATTCCCGTTGGTGAAAAGAATCCGAGCTGCCTCAGGAACAGATAGGTCTTCTCGCGTCCGAGCCGCCGGGTGATTTTGCTGGTGCAGATGTTCGACGAGCGTCCGAGCACCTGCGTCGTGGTGAGGATTCCTTCGGGCTCAGCATCGTGGATCGTCACGTGCCCGATTCGCCACTGCCCGCCTTCACAGTCCCACTCATCGGAAAGGCGCACCACACCGGCCTCCAGAGCCGCGCCGATCGAGAAGGGCTTGATCGTCGATCCGGGCTCAAATGGATCGGTGACCACTCGGTTACGGACGCCACGCTCGCGGGCACCGGCTGGATCATTGGGATTCACCGATGGAACCGACGCCATCGCCAGGATCTCGCCATTGCGTGGATCGAGCGCGACCGCCACCCCGGCTTTGGCGTGCGCCTTGTGGACCCCTTCTTCGAGCGCCTGTTCCAGCCGAAATTGGATGAACTTATCGATGGTCAGGTGGACATCGTGGCCCCGCTCTCGCGATGAGTCACCAATGCCACCGACCATCACCTTGCGACCCCGTGCATCCTGCCAGCCGATCACCGACGCTTTGCTGCCTCGCAAAAAGCGATCGTAGGCCAGCTCGACGCCTTCGAGTCCAATTGCGTCGACGCCAGCCCAACCGAGCAGCGGACCCGCCAAACTACGGTTCGGATAATAGCGCTTCGGTTCCTGAGTCAGCCCCACCCCGGGAACGGCGAGCGTGCGGACCCGCTGGGCTTCCTCGGGCGCAATCCGTCGCTTCAGGAACAGGTAGTGGCGATCTGACAGAGCCTTTCGTTTCAGGTCGCTTACTTCCAGTCCAAGTGCCAGCGCTAGTTTTGCGAGCGCTGGTTCGCGACGTGCTGAATCTGGCAGCTCGCTGCGGAGCCTTTGGGGCTCCAAGTACACGGAGTCGACGCTGGCCGATGCCGCTAGCTCGCTGTCGCTGCGATCGACGATTCGTCCACGGTGCGGCGGTACCTCAATCTCGCGAAGATACTGCTCTTCAGCGAGAGACCGATACAGATCGCGCTTTTGCACTTGGAGCACATACGCCCGAGTGAGCAGCAGCCCAAAGCACAGCGTCATCACCGCCCCGGTCGCCCACAGACGGACATGGAGCCAGCGCTGCGGAGAAGTCTCACCGTCGGTGTTGACATCGGTTTGTGCGGTCTTCTGACTCATCGCGATGAGCTTCCTTGACCAGTCGTGGTGCTGGTATGGCTCGGGCGAATGGCTTTGACGATGTGAATTGCCGAGGGTTGCGGGGGGGCCATATGGAGTCGCTCTCGAGCAAACCGTTCTATCGTCGCCGGATCTTTGCGGGTGGCTAGCTCCAGACGGAGTCGCTGATTGTGCTGCGCCAGCGCTCTCGCCAGCTTGCTTTGCTGAGAAAGTTCATAGCCGATGCGGATCACTTCCAGTCGTGACCAGACGTACAGCAGCGAAATGACCACCAGTGACGACACCACCAGACCGACGGTTAGCCCGAAGCTCGGACTGCGACCGGGCCATGCGACGATGCGCTGGATTCGCTCGGTCTGCCGTCGCAGCCAACTGTGCTTCTTTCGCGATGAAGCTACAGCGGCCATGACCGATCCTGGGACTCTTGCTCACCTGAGCGGTAGGCCCGTGCGTCGCGCTCTTCCTGGGTCAGTGTCCGTGCTGCCCGAATCCGAGCGGACCGTGAGCGAGGATTCTGGGCTAGCTCATCGTCCGACGGAGTGACCGTCCCTTTGGCGAGCGGAATGAACGGATTCTGAGCAAGTCCGGACTGTCTCGATTTATGCGCATCAGCGACGGCGGGAACAAACGTCAGGTGTTGTTTAACCAGCCGATCCTCGAGAGAATGGAACGAAATGATGACCAAACGACCCCCTGGTGTCAGGACCAGTGGTGCTGCGAGCAGCAGCGAGTGAATCTGGCGCAGCTCATCGTTTACGGCAATCCGCAGTGCCTGAAACGTTCGTGTCGCCGGGTTTTTGTGTGGCTCTCGCTGCGGGATTGATCGTGCCACCACGGCTGCCAGCGTGAGCGTATCGGTGACACCACCATCGACTAGCGCCTGCTTGATCGCTCGGGCAACGCGGCGGCTGTGGCGCTCCTCGCCGTACTCCCACAGGATCGCGGCCAAGCTGTGCTCATCGAGTCGTTCGATCAGCTCCAGCGCGGTTTCTCCTTGGCTACGGTCCATGCGCATATCGAGCGGTCCCGCGCTTTGGAACGAAAACCCGCGATCGGGACGATCAAGTTGCAGTGAGGACACACCGAGATCTGCGATCAGCCCATCGAGAGGTGGCGCACCTGCAGCAGCGAGAAGAGCGCTGAGATCGCCGAACGGACCATGAATGGGCCGGAATCGCGTTCGGAATCGCTCAAGTCGTGAAGTTGCGAGTCCGAGAGCCGTTTCGTCGCGATCGACGCCGAACAGTAGTCCATCGTCCGTTAGCGCGGACAGGATCCGTTCGCTGTGCCCGCCGAGTCCGAGGGTTGCATCGCAATAGACACCGCTTGGGCGGACCGCCAAAAGTCGCAGCAACTCGTCCGCCATGACAGGCTGGTGAAGGTTCGCCCAGGTTTCCATAGACAACTCGACATTCCAGTCGTGGCAACCGAGAGCGTCAAATTTTTGCCAAACGACACGAGCCCGCTGCGAACGAGCGAATACACCTGCACTGTGACTGTTTGTTCACGGTTTGGGGGAAGACGGGACTCAAAGACGGGCGGGTGCGCGGGATGCTAACGAAATTCGGTGGCTCGAGAGCTGTAGATGATGACCGAAGGCTGGCATACTGGCTGCTGAGCCACAAAGCATGGTAAATGTGTTTGGCAGGTTCAACACGACGAATCGTGGAGGGCTTCCGATGCGCTCTATGCGTCCGCTAAAAGGGTTTCTTTCTTTTGTAACGCCTCTTCTGGGTGCCCTCGCACTGCTCGCGGAGCAGGGTTGCACCGAGGCAAATAAGTCACGTTTTTACACCTACTGTGACGTGACCGGATGTTTCCAGTGCGACGCCTCGGGCTGTGTTGCCCAGGATGGCCGTCCCCCGGGAGCGTCCTGTGTGGCGTCGACCGATTGTGCGCCTGGCTGTTACTGCGGCAGCAACCGTCAGTGCGCCGAGGCTGGTTACTGCGACAAGCAGGCCGACTGTGCGAGTGGCTACGCCTGCAATGCGGTGCGGCACTCGTGCGAGCCGGACGCAGCGACCACACCACCGAAGAGCTGTCGAGTTCAAGCCGACTGCGGATCGGGCGGCGAGTGTTTCAACGGTCAGTGCAAGCAGGCACCCGTACCGCCCAATCACTGTGTGTTCAACCGTGAGTGCGGAACCGGTGGTGCCTGCGTCGACGGCTTGTGCGAAAAGGCCTGCACCAGCGATGCCGGATGCGGGACCGGGCGAACCTGTCAAAATCTGCATTGTGCACCGAAGCCCGTTGACAACAAGGCTTGCGTGACCAGTGCGCAGTGTGGTGCCGGTCAGTCCTGCGTCGACAGCGTTTGCCATCCGTCTTGCAGCAAGGACGCCGACTGTCAGGCTGTGAATGCGAACGACATCTGCGTCGCCAGCGTTTGCCGTGCTGACGAGCGACGAGTTCCCGAGTGCAAGACCAACGCCGACTGTGGTACGGGCCGTGAGTGTACCAACGCTCAGTGCCGCACTTTCTGTATGGCGAGCAGCGACTGCGCGAGCTGTGCAGACGGCAAGGTTTGTAATTCCGGCTACTGCATGACCGACCGCGAAGTCAGTCCGCAGTGCAAGCTTGCTGCCGACTGCAAGAGTGCTTCACTTCACTGCACCGACGGCGCTTGCGCTCAGTAAGCTGCGGGCTCTGAGCTTCCCCCGAATATCTAACCGCTGCCCTCACTAGAGGGCGGTTTCTCTTCCTCGTCTTGTCATGCCCCCAGATATCTTCCCTTTTTTCGAGTGGTTCGTTCGCTCGTCATGGGGATTGGTGTTCGCCACGCTGTGGGGGGCGTTGTGGGGTAGTTTCGCCAACGTTTGTGTCTACCGTTTGCCGCGAGGACTGTCTGTGGTTCGTCCGTCATCGCGGTGTCCATCGTGTCATGCAGAGATCGCTTGGTTCGATAACATCCCGGTGCTGAGTTTTGCACTCTTGCGCGGTCGCTGCCGTCGTTGTAGGGCCTCGATTGGCTGGCAGTACCCGCTACTGGAAGCGCTCGCAGCAACGCTGACGGCGATGGTGTTCGTCCGTTTCGTGCTGCATGGCCGGGGCGAACTGCCAGCCCAGCTCGTCCATTTTGTGGTCTACAGCTACTTTGTGCTGGTCTTGCTGGTGCTGACGGCGATTGACCTTCAGCACTTGCTGCTGCCGGACCGAGTGACGTTACCGTCTATCGTCTTCTTTTTTTTCGTCGGACGGCTGCTTGGTGACGTGGGGTGGGTGGATTCCCTGATTGGGATGACCATCGGGTACGGGCTGATCTGGGTGATCTCAGAGGCTTACTATCGGTTGACCGGGCGTGAAGGACTAGGTCTGGGCGACGGAAAACTGTTGGCGTTGGTTGGTGCGCTTTTGGGCTGGCAGGCGCTACCATGGACGCTGTTTGTGGGGTCGGTGTTAGGCTCGCTGGTCACGGTTCCATGGCTGTGGTGGCGAAAGAGGCGAGGGGACACTGGAACCATGCGGCATGTGGCAGTGCCATTTGGGCCATTTCTGTCGATGGGTGCGGTGTTCTACCTATTTTGCTTACTCGGACGGAGCCTCGACGAGATCGCTGCGTACCTACCCGGGATGTAGCAAAAGCTGGTCAATGGCCGGCGATGGTCATGCGGGAGATGCGAAGGCTCGGGCTCATTGTCGATGACCGATCATCTAGGTCGTTGCCAACCGCGTCGATTCTCTTGAGCAACTCATCGAAGTTGGCCGAGATCGTAATTTCGCTGACCGGGGTCGTCAGTTGGCCGTTCTCGATCAGAAATCCTGCGGCTCCTCGTGAGAAGTCGCCCGTAACGGCGTTAAAGCCAAAGCCCATCATGTCAGTGACGAACAGCCCACGCTCAATGCCATCGAGGAGCGCTTGCGGGGAACTGGTGCCAGCGCGGAGGATCAAGTTGCTGGTGGTGACGTGCGGCGAACCTCCGACCGATCGACCGGCGCAACCGTTACTCCTGCGGCCAAGCTTGCGCGCCGAATAGGTGTCAAGGAGGAAGCCGCGCAGTACGCCGTCCTCGACGATGAGATTGCGGCGTGCTGGCAACCCTTCACCGTCGAAAGCTCGCGATCCGGGGCCCCTCGGTAGGAGTGGCTCATCGCTGATGGTCAACAGCGGAGACGCCACCAGCGTGCCTTCTCGGCCGCACAGGTAGGAGCTTTTTCGGTAGATCGCACCGCCGGAAATGACTCCGGCCAAGGTGCGGAGTAGGGCGCGGCTGGCATCGGGATCAAAGACGACCGGCAACTCGGCCGTGGCCAGCTTTTGGGCACCGAGCTTGCTCAATGCGCGACGGGCCGCTTCGATTCCGACGGATTCCGGTGATGCCAGCCGCTGGAAGAAGCGATGCGCGGACCAGTAAGAGGCATTGCGTTTCTTGCCGCCTTCATCGTCGCAGAGCGCTTCGACACTCAATGAGCAATACGTCCCGCGAGACGCGCCCGAAAACGCCAAACCAGCTTTGTCATACAGCGCAAGTGCCATGTGGCCGGCGTTGCGATCGCAGCCCGCACCATCACTGTTGGTGATTTTCGTGGAATAACCCAGCGACGCCGCTTCGGTGCGACGGGCCAGATCAAACAGCTCCGGGGCGGACAGTCGTGCCGTCTGTTCATCCCATAGGTCTAGGTCGAGGGATGGTTGGCCTGGAAATACCAGTTCACTGCGTTCGGGAAGCTCGTTGAGTTCGTCGGGTTCGCTCAGCCCACTGAGCTCGACGGTCTCGTGAACAAAACGTCGCAGCGCGGCTTCGCTGAGGTCCGAGGTATGACAGACCGCCGAGCGATGGCTGACAAAGACCCGCAGCCCCAGACCGTGGCTCTCGGATTCGTGGAGTAGTTCCTTCTGTCCCTGGCGAACCTTGACGCTGAGCGACTGACCGGCTCCTACGATGACCTCTGCAGCATCGGCACCATCGTCGATGGCTAGCTCGGCGACTCGCTCGGCCAGTGCTCGCAGCTCACTTTGCTTATCAATCGAAACGTGTGGCACGTTTTTCTCCGATCTTGAATCCGGGAAGGCAGTGCGCGGTAGCTTAAGTCCGCGTTCCACCAACGGTGATTGCCCCGATTTTGACGGTCGGAGTGCCAATTCCCACCGGGACCGACTGACCCTCCTTGCCGCAGGTCCAGATGCCATCGGACATCTCGAAGTCGTGGCCGAGCATGGTGACTTTGGTGAGGACGTCGGGACCGTTGCCGATGAGATTTACCCCTTTGAGCGGTGCCGTGAGCTTGCCGTCCTCGATGAGGTAGCTTTCAGTCAGCGAAAAGACGAAGTCGCCGTTGGAAATGTTGACCTGGCCTCCGGAAAACCGACGGGCGAAGACGCCTCGGCTGACCGAGCGAATGATATCCTCGGGGCTGTCTTGGCCGGCAAGTAGGTAGGTGTTGGTCATGCGTGGCATCGGCTCGTGACGAAAACTCTGGCGTCGACCGTTGCCGCTGGCCGCGCCACCCATGATTCGCGCTGAGAGGTGGTCCTGCATGTAAGTGCGCAGGCGACCGTTTTCGATGAGCACGTTACGCTGACCGGGTGCGCCTTCGTCGTCGACGTTGATGGCACCTCGGCTGTTGGAGACGGTCCCGTCATCGACGACAGTGCATAGCTCTGAAGCGACCAGTTCTCCGACGCGGCCGGCGTAATTCGAGGTTTTCTTGCGGTTAAAATCGGCCTCAAGGCCATGCCCGACGGCTTCGTGGAGCAGGATTCCCGAGTCACCGG
>CALLYL010000503.1 GCA_937859535.1 uncultured Myxococcales bacterium | reverse complement strand
CAACGGGAGGACCGCTTGGCATCGTCCCATTTGTGCTGCTCAGTCGCTTGTTCGGAATGAGCGAGGCGACGCTGCGTCTGGTACCCGTGCTGTCCGCGCTCGGAGCCGCGAGTTGCCTGCTGGCCATCGCGATTGACGTTGGTATCGGTCGCAACACCGGCGGACTGGCGGGTCTGGTGCTGTTGGCGATGCCGCTCACCTATGAGCTATCCCACCGGATCGTCCCCGACATGCTGGTAGCGGTGGCGTCCACAGGAGCGGTGGCGCTGGTCAGCCACAGCCTGCATGGTCACAAGTTCGACCGTCACATCTTGCCGATGCACAAACAGGGTGATGAGCCGGCACCGCTACCGCTGCGACGGCTACCAATGCTGTTCGCCGCGCTCGGCATCGGACTGGCTGGAGTGCTTGACGTTCGGGCTGGTCTGACGGCTCTGCTGTTTGGTTTTTTCGATTGTGTCATCTCTCATCGTCCATTGCTGCGTAAGCGGCGGGTGTGGCTGATGTGGCTTGGCGGGTTCATCCTGCTGCTCGGTGCCTCAGCGATTCATGGCGGCGCGCTGCGGACCCTGTTCCATCGACCCGCAGCAGGGATCTTTGTGCAGGCATTCGACGCAGTGTGGCGACAGGGTCCAAGCTGGTTTGGCCGCCACGTTGGTCAGGTGGTGGTGGTCACCATGGTTTTCGGACTGCTGCTCGGATCCATGCGGCGGGCTTCGCGACCACTGCTGGTGTGGATGATGCTGGCGACACTGCTGACTTGGGTGGGCGGCGACCTGGCCCCACCACGAGGGCTGGGACTGCTGCTACCGCCACTAGCGCTGGCGTCGGCGGTTGGACTTCAGTCGCCGGTGCGCTGGCTCGGATCTCTGGGAGGCTTGATTACCACGCTGGCGCTCGCAGGGGTGGTCATGGCCGTCGTCGAGGGCGACCCTGTGATTCACCAGAGCGATACCATCAAGACTCTGCTCCAGTCACAGCGGCATGCTCCGCCGTCAGCAAAGCGCTGTGTTGTTGGGATGAGTGACACCGTGCCTTCGTATTACTCCCGACGGCAAATTGAACGATTTGAGACAGTGGCACAACTCAAGCAAGTCCTCGGTGACAAAGACCTGTTTTCCTGCTTGGTACCACGTGAACTGCTGCCGGAAATGAAGCGACTGCTCGTTAGCACTCCCACGCAGCCGGGGACTCAACCACCACGGACAGGGAAGCCGGACAAGACGGCCCCACCGAAGCCCGGAGCAAAAATGCAGCTCTTCCCCAAAGAGCCAGAACTTGGTGAGCCGATCGGGACCGTGCTCATGACCACGCTCGACATCGAGGAGCCGCCGCTGGATACCAAGGGACCGCCGCTTGTCTTGGTTTCGCGTTAACCCATCGCGGTTCACACGAAAGGCGCTCAGTTTTTGACCGGCACCAGCGAACGAACCAACTCACTGTTTGGATCAGCAACGGGCGCGGGGGCCACTGCCGAAGCATAACGGGGCAGAAGAGCGGCGCGACGGAGCGAACCAAAGGTATCGGTAATCTGACTCAGCGTCGCACGGTTCACCATCCAGGTCGGAATCTGACCACCGGGATCCATGTGAGCCTGAAACTCGATACGCGTTCTCGTTGGTGACAACGCAGATAGCCGCCAAACTCCGTGGTTGTCACGCATCGGCACAAGCGATGTCTTGCGTGGCACACAGCCGGCTGACCACATCCGCCACTCGCTGACAAATACATCCCCACGCGGACGAACCAAGTTCACGTCCATGCAGTAGTAGCGACGAGAAACGACGGGCGGATCGATTTCGATGTAGTAGCTTTTACCACTACCATCACTCGGCAATCGCCGGGACAGCGAGGTCGGTGGCATGAACTGGGCATACGACTCAATGTCCCCGAGGACAGCAAACAGCGCCTCAGCAGAAACATCGAAGACCGCCTCGCCACGGACCTCGTTCACCGACGATGCGGCAAAACGTCTAAACCACACCGAGACGCCAGCACGCTCGGATGCAAACTGCCAGCCACCATCGCTCGGCAATGCCGGTGAAGAGTCCTCAGCCAACGCCGCCGTAGCGACGAACAACAGGGCAGAAGCAGCGAATTTGACGTGTGGCATGGCGTTTTGTCGATTGTGAGGTCAGCGTAGCAATAAAAACCTCTGTTGCGCCACCAGCGGACATCGGACGCCGACGCAAGTCAAGACTGCCCTAGAGATTTTGTAGTTTTGTATACTCACACCGGTCGTCATTGGTCGAAGGCAGAGTCCGCCGTCAGAGCCGAACCACCTCTCACGGCACCAGCTTGGAGGAACCATGATTCGGGTCACGCTGAAGGTGAATAAGAGGCCAGTCTCCATCGAGGTCGAGCCGCGCACGCTCCTCGTCGAACTCCTGCGAGACAAGCTGCAGCTCACCGGAACTCACGTCGGCTGCGATACCAGCCACTGCGGTGCATGCGTCGTTCATGTCGACGGTCGCTCCGTCAAGAGCTGCACCATGCTGGCGGTCGAAGCCGATGGTGCCACCGTCACTACCATCGAGGGGCTGGCCCAAGGCGGCAAGCTGCACCCGATGCAGGACGCGTTTCATCAGCACCATGCGCTCCAGTGCGGATTCTGCACCCCGGGGATGATCATGAGTGCCGTCGAGCTGGTCGAAACCCGCCCCACCGCTGATGAACATGAGACAAGAGAGTGGCTAGAAGGCAACTTCTGTCGCTGCACCGGCTATCACAATATCGTCAAGGCGATCCTGTCTTGTCGGGATGCGATGAAGGAGAAGAGCGCATGAGCACCACGCAAACTCCAGGCCAATCCACACCGTCGATTGGTGCCTCAATTCCTCGCCGAGAAGATCGCCGTTTTATCACGGGCGCTGGCCGCTACACCGACGACATTGTCCTGCCGAACCAGGCTTATGCCTATATTCTTCGCTCGCCGCACGCCCACGCTCTGATTCGATCGATCTCGACCGATGCAGCGCTGGCAGCCCCGGGCGTGGTCGCCGTCTTCACTGGACATGACGTCGCGGCCGATAAGGTCGGTGGCATTCCCTGTGGCTGGCTCGTCAAGAGCAAGGACGGCTCAAATATGGTCGAGCCGCCGCACCCGATGTTGGTTGCGGATCGCGTCCGCCACGTCGGAGACCAGGTTGCTGTCATCATCGCCGATAGCAAAGCTGAAGCCCGCGCTGCCGCTCAGCTCGTCGAGGTTGACTATGACGTGCTGCCTGCCGTGGCCACGCTCGGAGATGCGATCACGGACGGTGCCGCAACTGTCTGGGATCAAGCCAAGGGCAACGTCTGCTTCGACTGGGATCTCGGCGACAAAGCCGCCGTCAAAGCGGCGATGAAGAGCGCCTACAAAGTCATCGAGATCGAGGTCAGAAACAACCGCGTCATCCCGAACGCGATCGAGCCACGCGCCGCGATCGGTCACTATGACGTGTCGGGCGACAACTACACGCTGTATACGACCAGCCAAAATCCGCACCTGATTCGGCTGCTGCTCGGAGCGTTTGTGCTCGGCATCCCGGAACATCGACTGCGCGTCGTCGCACCAGATGTTGGCGGTGGCTTCGGGTCGAAGATTTACCACTACGCCGAAGAAGCGATCGTCGTGTGGGCCAGCAAGAAAATTGGCCGCCCGGTCAAGTGGACCGCCGAGCGTTCCGAGTCGTTCATGTCCGACGCCCATGGTCGCGATACGGTGATGAAGGCGCACCTGGCCGTCGACAAAGAGGGGAAATTCCTCGGACTGTGTGTCCACAACGTCGCCAACATGGGCGCGTACTTAAGCACCTTCGCTCCAGCGATTCCGACCTATCTGTCCGCGACGCTGATGGCTGGCTGCTACAGCACTCCAGCGATCTACGTTGAAGTCAAAGCGGTCTTCACCAACACTGTGCCCGTCGATGCGTATCGCGGTGCCGGTCGCCCAGAGTCCGCTTATCTCCTCGAGCGACTCGTCGACAAAGCAGCCCGAGAACTTGGGATGGATCGGCTCGAAATCCGTCGCAAGAACTTCATCCGCAAGGATCAGTTCCCGTATAAGACGCCGGTGGCTCTGGAGTACGACACCGGTGACTACGAGTCGACGCTCGAGATGGCGCTACAGAAGGTCGACTATCAGGGGTTTTCGGCCCGTCGAGAAGCATCGAAAAAGCGTGGCAAACTTCGAGGCATCGGCTTTAGCACCTACGTTGAGGCCTGTGGCATTGCTCCATCGGCACTCGTCGGCCAGCTCGGTGCCCGGGCGGGTCTATATGAGGCAGCAACGGTGCGCGTCCATCCGACCGGTTCGGTATCAGTCTTTACCGGCACTCACAGCCATGGGCAAGGCCATGAGACGACGTTTGCTCAACTCGTCGCCGATCAGCTCGGAGTGCCGTACGACAAAGTCGAGATTGTCCACGGCGACACCGACAAAATTCCGTTTGGCATGGGCACCTATGGTTCTCGCTCGCTGTCCGTCGGTGGATCGGCCATCGTCAAGGCCGTCGACAAGATCGTCGCCAAAGGCAAAAAAATCGCCGCGCACCTGCTCGAAGCCAGCGAAGCCGACATCGAGTGGAAGCAGGGCGAGTTCCTCGTCGTCGGTACCAATCGCAAAAAGAGCATCGGTGAGATCGCCTTTGCCGCCTACGTACCGCACAACTACCCAATCGAAACCGTCGAGCCTGGCCTCGAAGAATCGGCGTTTTACGATCCCAAAAATTTCACCTATCCGGCGGGTTGCCATGTCTGCGAGGTCGAGATCGATCCCGACACCGGCGTGGTGCAGGTCGTCGAAATGGTCGCGGCCGACGATGTGGGAGTGATCATCAATCCAATGATCGTCGACGGCCAGATGCACGGCGGACTGGTCCAAGGCATCGGCCAAGCACTCTACGAAGAGGCGCAGTACGACGAAAGCGGTCAGCTCCTCACCGGTTCGTTCCTCAACTACGGCATGCCGCGTGCGTCGGACTTCCCGTTCTTCAAGGTCGGCAACCACGTTACCGCCTGCACCCACAACCCGATCGGTGCCAAGGGCGTCGGCGAGGTCGGTGCGATCGGCTGCCCTCCAGCGGTCGTGAACGCCGTCCTCGATGCACTCGCACCGCTCGGGGTGACCGATATTTCGATGCCCGTGACGCCCGAAAAGGTCTGGCGCGCCATTGAATCGGCCAAGGCAACCCACTAACGGAGAGATAGAGACATGCGTGACTTTCAGTTTCATCGTCCCTCCACGGTCGCCGACGCACTGCGGATCCTACGGCAGGCTTCGCAAGGCAAGCTGCTCGGCGGTGGGCAGAGCTTTTTGCCAGTGCTCAAGCTCGATATGGCGGAACCAAGTGACCTCATCTCCGTCTCGGGGATACCCGAGTTGCGCGGAATTCGTAGCGACGGTCAACAGGTGACCATCGGTGCAGCTACCAGCCATGCCGAGGTTGCTCGCTCTGCCGAGGTCCGTGCCAAAATCGCTGGACTGGCTCGACTGGCTGACGGCATTGGTGATCCCCAGGTTCGCAATCGCGGAACCATCGGTGGATCACTCGCTCATGCGGACCCCGCAGCGGATTATCCGGCGGCGATTTTGGGCCTCTCGGCAACGGTCAAGACCGATCGCCGCAGCATCGCCGCAGACAGCTTTTTCACCGGCCTATTTGAAACCGCGCTCGAGCCCGACGAGATCATCACCTCAGTCAGCTTTACGGTCCCGCAGCGCTCGGCCTACGCCAAGTTCGCCAGCCATGCCTCACGCTATGCCGTCGTCGGTGTGATGGTTGCGCAGTACGCAGGCGGGGTTCGGGTCGGAATCACCGGTGCCGGACCGTCGGCGTTTCGCTGGAAACAGGCAGAGGACGCCCTGTCGATCCGCTTTTCAGCAGACGCGATCACGGCTGGCATGACCTATCCGAGCGATGACCTCACGTCGACGCCCGAGGCGAGCGCCGAGTATCGCGCCCACCTGATTCCGGTGATGACCCGCCGCGCCGTCCAGGCTGCTCTCGCTGGTTAGTTGCGAGCCACTTGCCATGACCCCCACCGCTTTGCCCACCTCGGTCGACGAGCTACAAGCACTGCTGGCTCGACATCGCTACGTCGCAGATGTGGGGCTGTCGACGGTGCTCTATCTGTCGCTCAAGCTGCGGCGACCACTGCTGCTGGAAGGCGAGGCGGGGGTCGGTAAGACCGAGGTCGCCAAGGTGCTGGCGCAGGCGCTCGGCCGGAAGCTGATTCGGCTTCAGTGCTACGACGGACTGGAGTTATCGCAAGCGGCCTATGAGTGGGATCATGCACGGCAGCTTCTTGCGATTCGCTTTGCCGAGGCGATGGGTGAGCACGATCGCGAGTCGCTGACCCGAGAGCTCTACTCGGAAAAGTACCTGATTCGCCGACCGCTCCTTCAGGCGCTGGCCGAGCATCCCGAGGGACCGCCGGTGCTGCTCATCGACGAGATCGATCGCGCCGATGAGCCTTTTGACGCGTTTCTCCTCGAAGTGCTATCGGAATTTCAGATCAGCGTGCCCGAGCTGGGTGTCGTCGCCGCGAAGGCCCCGCCGCTGTGTATCCTGACCTCGAATCGGACCCGTGAGATTCACGACGCGCTCAAACGCCGCTGCCTGTATCACTTCCTGGGATATCCCGACTGGGCCCGCGAGCTCCAGATTGTCCGCGAGCGTGCGCCCGAAGCCAGCCGCATCCTCGGGGAGCAGGTGGTGGCGCTTACTCAGAAGCTGCGGCAACTCGACCTGTTTAAGCCGCCCGGAGTCGCCGAGACGCTCGATTGGGTCGCGGCGCTGTCGGCGCTCAACCGCAGTGCCATTGACGGCGACTCGGTGGAAGCCACGCTCGGTGTGGTGCTCAAGTACCAAGACGATGTGGCCAAAGTGAAGGGAGCGCTCGCTCGCCGAATGGTCGATGAGGTTACATCCCCCAAGAGCGGTTGATCCAATCGCGATGGTCACCGTCACTTCGTTCTTCGCCGACAACCTCATCCAGTTTGCACGCACGCTGCGAGCGGCCGGACTGCGCCTAGGTCCATCGATGGTTCTCGATGCGCTGGCAGCGATGCAACACATCGACCTGTCCCATCGAGACCAGGTTCGTGTTGGGCTGCGATCGGTGCTGGTTCACCGCAGCGAGGATCTCGACCTATTTGAACAAGCGTTCGCGCTATTTTTCGATGGAACCAAGCCGCTCAGCGCCGATTCTGAGCCGCTTGTGAAAAAGTCCGCCGCGAATCGGAGCGGTGATCCACTGCTGCGTCGAGTCACCGAGGCGCTCTTTGGCTCGGCCTCTCGTCCGCCACCGCAAGGACCGTCTCCCGACGAGATCGACTGCGCGCTGACTTGGTCCGCCGATCGTGCGCTGCGTCACCGCGACTTTGCCGACATGACCACCGAGGAGCTACTCGAAGCCCAGCGGATCATCGCCAACCTGCGCTTTGCCGTCACGCCCCGCCCGACCCGTCGCACCCAACCCTCATCCCGAGGCCAGCGCTTTGATTTTCGTCGGACGCTACGCCACAGCCTCCGCAGCCATGGCGAATCCCTGCTGCCCCACTATCGACAGCCGAGATGGCTACCACCGCCGCTGTGCATTCTGTGTGACGTGAGCGGCTCGATGGCGCGCTACACCGAGATGCTGCTGCGCTTTGCCCACACGCTGTTGTCGCAGCGTCGCCGCGTCGAGTGTTTTGTCTTCGGCACCGAGCTACACCGCATCACTCACAGCCTTCGCGGACGGGATATTGATCTGGCGCTCCGTCGCTGTTCGGCACAAGTCCACGACTTTGGTGGCGGCACACGCTTGGCAACGGGAATCCACGAGTTCAACGTCAAGTGGTCCCGCCGAGTCCTGACGCAAGGCGCGTGGCTGCTGCTCATTAGCGATGGGCTCGATCGGGATGATCGCTATGACCTTGCAAGCGAAGCGGCGCGTCTGCATCGCTCGACGAAGCGGCTTTTGTGGTGCAATCCGCTGCTCGGCTTTGATGGCTTTGCTCCACTGGCGAAAGGGATTCGGACGCTGCTGCCATACGTCGATGATTTTCGCCCGGTCCATAACCTCGACAGCCTCGCCGATTTGGCCGCTGCGCTGGCCGATGGACGCTCGCCTTTACACAGACGTGCAGTGTCAGCTACCGTGTCTGCCGCCAAAGACGTCGGCCCATAGAGCCGCTTCATCCAGCGAGGTTCGTCGTGAGCAAGACCACCCGCATTGAAAAAGATACTTTCGGGGACATTGAAGTCCCAAACGACCGTTACTACGGGGCGCAAACTCAGCGCTCCCTCCAGAATTTCCGGATCGGCGGCGAGCGCTTTCCGCGAGAGTTCATCTACGCACTCGGCATCGTCAAAAAATCGGCGGCGCGGGTAAATGTGCGACTCGGTAAGCTCGACGGCAAGCTGCTTCCCGCAATCGAGCAGGCGGCCGACGAGGTGATCGCGGGCAAGCTCGACGATCACTTTCCGCTCGTGGTCTGGCAGACCGGCTCCGGCACCCAGACCA
>CALLYL010000502.1 GCA_937859535.1 uncultured Myxococcales bacterium | reverse complement strand
TCGGTGGGGACAAATGGAGCGGGGTACAGGACGACCTCTGCGGGCTGCGGAGAGAAGGGCATAAGCCATCGTACCATGTCACTGGCCCTATGCGATGGGGCCTGGGTGATCGGCTGTGAGCGATGGGCTTTGGAGAACGGGTCGGCTATGTCGTTGCCGATCGGTACCGAGTGTTAGTAAAGTGAAACTGGGGAAAACCGTATGCCAGCGCCTCAAGCTTCGGTGATGCAAAACTTAGCGAAGATGAAGTTCATCAGCTTCGCAACCAAGTTGCCTATGGACTGGAAACAGCCTCAGGGTGAGGCGGGGAAGCAGTATACGAGAGCCTTCAAAATGACGGAGCTGGTTGGCATGCCGCCAGTGCCGCCGATGTTTGTGCCAGCGACTGTCAACAAGTACCACACCGATACTGCCAAGAAGATCGGCGATCAGTTTGCCACCTACCTGGACGGTATTTGTAGTGCAATCTGCTCGGCTTGGAGTCAGTGGCAGTCACTCGCAGCCATGACGGGTGTTATGGTGAACGCGGTCACTGCCACGATGGGACAAGTGGTTGGCCCGCCGTGGCTACCGCTGATCATGGCTTCCGCGCCCAAAGGTTCGCCCGCAGAGGCTCGCTATTCAAATGCGATTGCCACTGCAATCAGCAATGGTTGGATGGCTTATCAGGCAACCATCAAAGTGCCTGGTTTGCCTTGGTATCCTGCCTTTGCTGCCTTTCCTGGTCCAATGGCACCACCGATGCCGAATGTTCCTTGTCCAGTGGCCACACTGACACAGGTTGATACCAGTATTTCAAAGTCTGCGCTTTCGAATGCCATGATCGGATTGCTTGGAGATCCCCAAGCACTTCATCACAAACAACTGTTTGAGTCAGTTGCCGAGGCATTTGAGCAGTGCTTTATGATCTGGAAAGTATCGACTATGGTGACCAACGTGCTGGGGATGGGTCCAATTCCGACATTTGCGCCACCCTATGTACCGGTTGGTCCAGTTGTTGGCGGTACGGGCAATATGCCACCAGGTGGTTTTGTATAAATGGTTCGATGTAATCATCGATAACCAGAGAGATTTTTCGAGCTTGTAGGAGACGCGATGTTTAAGACCGATCGTGACACTAAAGCAGGTCAAGTCAGCGGTGGTAATGCCAACTCGATGACCGTTGGAATCGTCACTGACAACGTCCACGATGGCGGAGACTACCGCGTCAAGGTCAAGTTTCCGACGCTACCAGCCAGCCAGGGCTCCGGCCAACAAGAGGAGAGCTTCTGGTGTCGTATCGGCACGTCAGGGGCTGGTTCCGGCGGACGCGGTGCCTTCTTTCTCCCGGAAAAGGAGGACGAAGTGCTGGTTGCGTTTGTCAATGGCGACTTCAACCAAGGCGTGGTGATTTCCTCGCTGTGGAATGGCATGGACAAGCCGTCGTTTGCAAACAAGGACGCCAAGTCAGCCACCGGTCGCTTTAACAAGGATCACGCGGACTTTCGTGGTCAGGCCGATCCGAAGAAAAATGACATTCGAGCCTTTAGCTCGCGGTGTGGGCATGAGCTCATTTTCAATGACAATGCCTCAAATCCGCGTGTGACCATTCAGTCAAGCCAAAAGCACCGAATTGTGCTCAACGACGCCGGCGGTCAGCCAACCAAAATCGAGATCTACGATGGTAAAGAGGAGAACTATATCCTCATCGATACCAAGAACAAGAAGATCACGATCGAGAGCAAGACTGGCGATATTCTGATCAAGGCCAAAGAGAAGGTCCGTATTGAGGCCAAGAATATCGAGACCGAAAGCTCGCAGAACACCCAGTGCCACGCGGGTAGTAATTACACGATCAAGGCCGACTCTAACGTTGAAGTGAAGGCCAGTGGGACGATGACCTTGCAGTCGAGCGGCACCAATACGATCAAAGGCTCGACAGTTAACATCAACTAGTGGAGAAACCACGATGCCCCCGCAAGGACGTCTCGGCGACAAAGCTCAAGTTCCTGCTGATGCACATGGATGTGTGGCTTGTCCTCATTGCTGTGTAGGACCGGCTATCGCTGGCTCTGGAAATGTCAATGTCAACAGCAGGCCCGCCTTGCGAATCCAAGATCCAGGTGTTCATGCCGCCTGCTGTGGGCCAAATATGTGGAACGCCGGAGCTGGCTCTGGAACGGTCTTCATCAATGGCAAAGCTGCCCATCGTCTAGGTGATATGACGAGACACTGCGGCGGCGTCGGTAAGTTGATAGAAGGCTCGGGAAACGTGATTGTTGGCGGATAATCGCGCTCTGGTTGGTTCTGTCAGTTCTTGTTGTCTACGAATAGCGCGCTGCAACGAACTAGGTTTCGTGTGCGCTACTCCTACTAAGTGTACATTTACATACTGAGCCTTACGGTTTAAACCGAATAGAGTACAGGTAAATGCCTTAGTGCTGTCCGCATAGAGTATAATTGAGTTCGTATCATAAAGGAGTACAGATATGAGAAGTTTGATCCTCTATTCACTCAGCGTTGCGACGTTACTCAACGCTTCGTGCGGTGCGGAAAACTCGGGCGGCAGCGAGATCTGCCCAGAAGGCGCGACCTTCTGTACGCCTGGTCAGCCTTATGACCCCAACACCGGCCCGACGGAAAAAGAGGTCGTGGCGGGCCCTGGGACCGTTTCGCCGTTCAACGCGATGAACAGCGGCTCGACGGGCGTCAAGGTCGACCCGAACGGCAACGTCATCCTGGACGGCACCGGCAACATCAACAACCTGACGTCGTTTATCTGGATTTCTCAGAACGGGAACGGAACGATCTCGAAGGTCGACACCCGTACCATGAAGCAGGTCGCCGCCTATGTGACGTACCCTGGTGCGTATGCGGATCCATCGCGTACGACCGTGGGCCTGGGCGGTGATGCCGTGGTGGCCAACCGAGCCAGCAATGACGGCAACAAGGCATCGGCGACCAAGATCGCTGGCGATAAGACGGCCTGCGTCGACCGCAACGGCAATGGCAAGATCGATACCTACGAGTCGGACCAGCCATTGACTGCTGCCTCGCCGTTCTGGTGGCAGGCCAGTCAGATGAACAGCCCCGACGAGTGCGTGCTGTGGAACACCAAGCTGTCGGTGGGTTCGTATCCGCGTGCAGCAGGCTTCGACGGCAAGCTGGGAGCAGACGGAACCCTTGGTACCTACGTCTATATCGGCGAGTACAACACCCGGTCGATCGTACGTCTGGATGCCAAAACTGGTGCGCTGCTCAAGCGGATCAACGTCGGTGTCTGTCCGTACGGTCTGGTGCTCGACCGCGCTGGCAACGTCTGGGCACAGAACGAATGGGACAACGATGCCACCGGCGGCGGCTGCGGTGGTCTGGTGAAGCTCGATGTCAACAATAACGACACCGTCACGCGTTATCCGAAGCCGACCGGCGTGTACTACAACGGATACGGTGTGACGGCAGATGCCCGTGGTTACATCTACCTAGCGTCGTATGGTAACGGTGGCCGCGTCTATCGCTTCGTGCCACCGGATCCGAGCCGACCGGCCGTTCCTGCCACTGGCTACTACGAGGTTCTAAACGTCGGGCCAGACCTGCGTGGCATCGGCGTGGATCAGAACAACCAGGCCTTTGCGGCCGTTCACAACGGTGGCATGGCGCATGTGGATGCCTCGGCAGACCCGCCACCGCCACCTGCCACGGGAAACACTGCCGCGACGACTACGATGACCCTGAAGAAGCTGCTGACCTCGGCCAACGGCATCAACGGCACCACGGCTGGCGCGGCGATTGACTACGACGGCAAGGTCTGGGGTGTCAGCGATGGCATGGCTTACAAGATCGACCCGCTGAACAACTATGCGGTGACGACCTGGCGCCCATTTGCGGGAACCTATACCTATAGCGACATGACCGGATATCAGCTTCGCAATGCCTCGCGGGCCGGTGTCTATCGCAACATCTTTGGTGGCTGCGGTGGACGCACGACGTGGAAGCAACTTTCGTGGAACGTCTCGGCTCCGCCGGGCACCCAGGTCACGATTCGCTACCGTGGGGCTCTGACCGTTGCTGATCTCATGAACGCGCCGTGGCAGGGAGCGTCGGGCATTTCGCCGTCTCCGATCATGCTGCCAGCGGACGTTCGTGCGGGCTTCCTAGAGGTCGAGGTGGTGATGCAGACTGCTGATGCACGGATCACCCCGATGCTGAGCGGTCTGTCCGCTACCTTCACCTGCAACGAAGCCCCAGCGTAATTCCCGCTAGAGCACCCTGCGCCGCTTCTGGCGTAGGGTGTGTCACTCCACATGCGTCTTTTTAGGATATGAGAGCTGTCCTCTTTGCGAGGACGGAGAGCTGCGCTGTGTGCGCTAGCCTTGATCGAGCAGTTCGTTGAAGAGTTCGGTGTCGAGATAATCGACCGGTAAGTGCATGCGACGGACGCCAAGGTGCTGTCGAATCAGCAGCTCGGTAAGGGCGTCCTGGTCATACAGCTCGATGCCAGGGGCTGCTGCGAGTTCCGTGAGTGCCGCGCCACCTGCGCGTGCTGCGCACAGAACCAGACCTTCATCGAAGCTGCGCAGGCGGACGCCGGCTCGTAGTTCAGCGACCGCTTCACGCGACAGCTCGCCCTCTCCGGGCCGTATCGCAACCAGCACCTTGAGCGAGCGACCACCTCGGCTGATGTTTCCACCGTAGTAGGCCACGCCCTCTCCGCGTTTCACGATCTCTGCACCAACCATGCCCATGCGTTCGAGCAGCAATCGCATCATCAGCTCGAACGCACCCGGCGGAAGCTGCCGCAACCGTCGTCTGAGTGCCACGCGGGTCGCTTCGCGAGTTCGACTGGCTCGGTCGAGCAGCTCTCGTTCCGCGTTGTATAGCTCGGGCTCTAGCTTGCGCTCACCAAGCGCATACTGGCCTGGGCCGAGGGTGCGAATGCGTGGCCGTAGTCCCTCGCTATCGCGATGTCTTTGCTCTCGGACCAGCGCTACTCGAATCGCACGGGATACATCGACCAGTTCGCCTCGAACGAGTCGCCGCTTGACGGCAATTTCCGCAATCTGGCGATGGGTTAGTGCTCGTCCATCAGAGGCACCGCGCATGACATCGTAGGCGGCATCGGCCAGGCTCATCTGCCGAGGTTGTTGAGGCTGGCTCTGGCTCTGATTGTTCGGTGCGGGGGTGGTTGCACTTGGGGCGGGCCGATCCTCACGCGGGGGGGCTGCGGCGCGATCCTCTCGTGGTGGAGCTGGTCCGCGCTCCTCGCGAGGGTGAGAGCGCTCTTCGCGGGGATGATTGGACCCCCGTTCTTCGCGGGGATGACCATGCTGCCGCTCCTCGCGGTGACCGCCCGTGGGACGGTCTTCGCGGTGACCGTGACCTGGATGCCGCTCGGGGCGTGGGGTTTCCTGCTTCGGCTCGATGACACCTTCGGTTGGTCGCTTCTCTGGAGTGACCGGGGCCGAGGCCACGACAGCCGGTACTACCGGGGGGGCTGGCGGAACCGTTGGCTTGCTGGTGTCCACAGGCGGCGGGACCGGAGTCTTTGCCGAAGGGGTCGCCGCCGCAGGTATCGGTGTGAGATGGCTTGCGGAGGGCTCTGCGCTGCGCACCGGAGAAACCGCAGAGGGCACAGGGGTCGGCACAGCGGCAGGCACTGCCACGGGTTCAAGAGTAGGGGTCGCAACGGGTCGCGGTGTCACCGCAGAAGGCGCTGCCGGTGGCGCGGCCGAGGGAACGGGGACTGCGACGGCTTCTATCGCAGGAGTCGGCGCAGCCGCTGGAGTCGGGCTCTCTGGAATTGTTGCAGCGGGGGCGGGTGCCAAACTTCGGTCCGGCGCACGGTCTCGGGTCCGACGCCGACTCTTGGCTGCGGCTGGCTTGGCGGCTGCTTCGGCCGGGGCTGGCTCGCGTGCCTTGACTGGGGCAGGCGAGATGCTGCTCGGTGTCGCTGCCGGAGTTGCGGTGGAGGTTGGGGCCACCACCTCGGCTGGGTTCGCAGCGAGCACGGCCTCTGGGCTCTCGGTAGCGCGGCCAGATCGACGGCGCTTGCCCCCACGGTCGGCGCGGTCCTTTGCTGATGCTACCGTGGCTTCCGCCTTCGGTTTGGTCACTTTGTCTCCCTCCGCTTTGACCGCTTCGCCGCGTTCACTGCGCGGCGGATAAACTCGGAGCCCGAAGATGCCGGGACTCACACGGACTAGGTCCGCAGAAGGTCGCTTGGCTTCAATCAGCAGGCGGGTCTCCATCATGGCCTCGGGGTCTCTCCCCACCACCGAGAGCAGGTTGTGCTTGATGGCCAGCCGGGTCAGCTCCTTGATATGGAGTGGCTTCCCCTCGCGGCGCAGAATTTGGACTGCTGCTTCTACGAACGTCATCGCAAGTCTTCCTAAAACAGCCTGTCTTACCGATGTTGGTCACTTGCCCACAACGGCATTTCCGTCGGAAAGTAGTGATCGCAAGCTGCCGATTCGTACTCGGCTAAGCGGTACGCTACACCGACAATTGTGCAGTGTTAGCCTTGCCGTCGGAAACTTGTCAAGAGAGGACTTTCCCTCATGCGGCATGGCATCGTAGTAAGCATGGTTCGAGAATCTAACGTCCTGATTTTCAGCGGCCTTGCGCTGGTTCTTTTCTCGTCGCTGGCAATACCGGAACGAGTGGTGCGGGCCGATGCGGTGGTGGCGGCAGTCCAAAGCCCCGAGATGCCATCGGTAGATGCGCTACTAGAAGCGAAACTGGTCGATTTGGCCGATAGGCCGGTGTCATTGCGGGGGCTGAGCGGCAAAGTGGTGGTGGTGGTGCATCAGGATCGACACAGCAGTGAGCAGAATCCAGCGCTCAAGGAGCGATTGTCGGCGCTGCTCCTTCGCTATCCAACCGACCTTCGGATCGTCGCGTTGGCCGATGTGGGGGGCTACGATTTCTGGCCCGCCAAGGGCTACGTCAAAGACGCGCTCAAGTCGCTTGACTCGGGGGGCGGGGCGCTGGTGGCGTGTGATTGGAAGGGGGCTGTGCGCAAGGCATATCAACTGAAGCAGAAGCACAGCACGGTGTTTGTGCTGTCAAAGGTACTGGGGTTGGTATCGCTGACGCGTGGTCAACTTTCGATGGTGGAGACCGAGCAGGTCGCACAGCGGGTCGAGGCAGAGCTAGCGAAGTAGCCAGATTAGAACGAGATGTTGAGCCCGAGCTGAGCGCTAGGATAGCCAAACTGAATGTTCATCCCGATCTTCTGGGTGAAGTGGAAGTTCGCGCCGAGCTGAAACAGCGGAAAGCCGCGGATCCAGGTTCCGCCGTAGGCACTATCGGTGAACCACGGCCAGATTCCAAAGCCCAGGTTTGCGTACACGCTGATCATCTCGATCAGGTAGAACCGCCACTGGAGCATCGGGCCGATCGGCAGTGATAGGAACCACGTGTTCCAGCCGTAGTAGCTCGGGTGGAAGATGGTGTCGACGAAGAAGCCGATGTAGACGGCGTTATTGATCGATGGGATGAAGCCGTTGTGCAGGATTGGGAACAGCATCGAGATGCCGGGCCCGACCGAGTAAGCGCCGTAGTAGTTGCCGCAGTAGCCGTTGCCGTAGTTCCAGCAACCGCGACCGCCGCCAAGTCCCGAGTCGTAATAGGCGCTGCCGTGGATGTTCAATTCGATCGAGCGCTTGCCAGAGAACGGACGGTTGATGATGAGGTCCGCTGAAGCGTTACCTGGGTCGATCAGTGAGCCTTGACCAACCAGCGAAAACAGGACGGCAAGTGTGCAGAGGAAGTTTCTAAGTCTCATCGAGTCCGCTCCTTCACCCGCAGCGTCGCGACTTGTGCGACCGGGCAGTTCAACTGTAAGGGATGCCTTCTCGGCAGACAATTCTTTCCTTCGTCGACGGACCTATTTTGCACTTGCAGACCATCAGCAGCCCGTGTAGGAATGCTCTTCGTCTGTGAGTCCGGGCATTTAGCTCAGCTGGATAGAGCGTTGGCCTCCGAAGCCAAAGGCCGCAGGTTCGAATCCTGCAATGCCCACAGCGGGGGTGCGTGGAAGCCGTCGATCGCAGTGCGAGCCTTCGAGCTGGTCGCAGTAGCGGGCTCCTGGTTTTGGCGTCGCTGCTGTTTGCGGTGATGGCGGTGTGTGCGAAGGAAGCTGCGGCTCATCTGCCGGGTGCGCAGGTCGCTTGCATGCGCTTTCTGCTCGGAGCGGCAACCGTGGCGGTCTTGGCAGCGAGCGGAATGATCAAGCTCCAGGCCCATTACCCATGGGCGCTACTGTTGAGGGGAACGCTCGGCGGGGGAGGGGTTTTGCTCTACTTTGTTGCGATTTCTCACCTACCGGTGGGGGTTGCGACGCTGCTGAACAACAGTTCGCCGCTGTTTGTGGCGATGTTTTCATGGCTGTTCCTGGGGGAGCCTCTGTCCTGGCGGACGTTGTTTGCGCTGGTCATCACTTCGGCGGGCGTCGTGATGGTTGTGTTTGGCAATGCTCAGTAGGTGGGAGGAACGGCGGCGTTGCTGA
>CALLYL010000501.1 GCA_937859535.1 uncultured Myxococcales bacterium | reverse complement strand
CGCTGTAAAGTTATGCTGCCGAGGCTGCTATTTCGGTTCTGTTAGGCGCTCTAAGCGCTGACCGTCCCATTGCGGTTCAGCAACGGTCGAAAGTGAAACCGGCTTCGTCCAACCAACCACAACCAAACCAGCATCAAACCAGAAGCAAACCTCGACGGAACTACTCCTTTCGCAACAGCATCAACATGACCTTGTTCAGCTTGTTGTGGGCGTAAGGGAGTAGCGTCTCGCACTTCCAGCCCAAACCAGCAAGGCAGTCGATGAGTTTCGGTGGATCGTAGAGGCGGGTGCGGAACATCACGAATCGACGATCGGGTTTGGCGCCGATCGTAGAAGCCGTCGCGACGTAAAGGATCTCGTAGCTACCGCGCACGGAGCAGTTGGTATCTAGCTCAACAGAGATTTCGACATCGCGTACATCTTTGCAATATCGACGAAGAGGCCCACCGAGCCAATTGGCGCGAATCGCCGGGACGGACGTGTTGAGCACAGGATCGTTCCGTCGTATCTCCTCTGGATCATCCGCCGATGCGTGGGCCACCGTGAAATCCGCAAGGAAGTAATCACCAGACACGCATCCACTCAATGTGTCACGGAAAAATCGAACCTCATTGTCCAGATTGGCGAGCGTATTCCCTAGCATGGTGAAGACCCGCACGGAGTTTCGGTTCTTGTTTTTTTTCTCCAGAATCGGATATCTGGAAAGATCATGAAAGTTGCCATGCATAGTCAAGACTTGGACACCGTGCTTGCTTAGGCTCTGTTTTGCGTGATTGTAGCCTTCCATCAACAGAGTATGGCTAATGTCTAACAGGTAGAGTCGCAGATGGGACGGATTGTTGATTTGCTCGGCACAAAACTGGGTAAAGGCCGTCTCTTTGCGACCATCGCCACTGCCCAGCGCACAAATCTCAAGAACGCCACGGCCAAGCTTTCTGGTGACGGTTTTGGCTGCCTCAATCAATGGGATATGATTACTCGTCAGTGCAAGAAAATTTGGTGACAGAGAAATGGACAGCCAATCGGTTGCGCTTCGTGAGTCGAGGTACGCGGTCGTCTGTTCGAGTGCATCGCCTGTGCCGTTGAGCTTCGCGATGAGTTCAGTCAGCATCTTGTGCGGATCATACTGCGGAGCAAGCCACGAAGTCGGAATCAGGGTAGGCCGGTTTTCTTCTCCTGTGATATCACTGACTCTTAGGTTTAGCTCTGGAATGGACAACAAGCGAAAGAGTAAGTCGCGACTCGGTCGCTTGGTTGCTGTTTCTATGTTTCTAATGGTCTGCGCCGTTACGCCAACCATGTTCGCAAGTTCTTTCTGTTGCAGATTGGCGGTATCGCGTCGCTGCACCAATCGCAATCCGAATGATTTCCAGTCTATTTCGTCAAGCCAGTCCTTTTCGTCATCCTGGGCAGTTGCAGCGCTGAGGCAGCTCAACGCTCTTTGCTGAAACATAATGCTTTCTTCTAAATTCACATTTCCAGGACGACGCATCGATAATTCTTGAAGTCGGCGTAAAAGGGTTAGCATTTGACTTTCGGTGTCTTCGACATCCGATCGCCAATCGTGAGGATCATATGTGCCGGAAGAGATTCCCGATCTTTCAGTAGTGGTGTCCTGCATGGCTTGGCCCTTCTGATGATTGCTGAGGACTTAGCATGACGATCTTCATTGGGCCAAGCACCGTGATGACCCGACGGTCATGGGCTGTGCTTTTGATGGTTCTGAACGACTGGTTTTCCTTGGGTAGATGCATCTGTAGCGCTCTTGTTGGGTTCGCAAACCATAGTTGGTTTGGTCAGGCTGCCGTTCAGGAGGTGGCCATGGTTTCGATTGATTCGCTTGTTCTCTCGGCTGCTGGATCGGTGCTGGCGGTGATTCCGTCGCTGTTGGTGCTGCGCCGCGTTCGTCGACTCGAAGTTCTGAACGTTCACGACTGGCAGACGGGCTTGCGCTCGGGACGGCTGTATGACGACGACGCGGCGCTGCTGTGTCGGTCGTTGTGTGCGATGGCTGTGCTGCTGATTGACCTCGACGATTTCCGACGGTTTAACGAGCGTGGGTATCGTGAGGAAGGAGATCGGGCGCTTCAGACGGTGGCACAGGTGCTCAAGGAGTCACTTCAGCGCGCCGCCGACAGGATTTACCGCATGCACTCGGCGGGTGACGAGTTCATAATTGTACTCACCGTCGAAGACTTCCGTGAAGCCTACCGGCAAGCAGAGCGACTTCGACGAGCCATTGAGCTAGCCAGTGTGCCGGGCTCGATCGGGATTGCCTATGCGGAGCCCTCGACGCAGCGCAATCCGGCGCAGCTTCTTCGACTGGCGACGACCAACAAGAACGCGGCGAAACAGCGCGGTGGCAACTGTGTGTATCCGCTACCCGAGGAGCCGCAGCCGATCTCCGTCGAGCCACAAGGGGAACCGAAGCCCACCGAGCAGACTGGGATGGTGGTCGTGCCGATAGATTGGGAAACGACCGAGCGAGTTGTCATTGGGCATGGCCCGAGCGTGACAGCATGACGGCCCCGTCGAAGTGCGTTCGCTGTGGTTCTCTGTCCGTCCGCGATCAGAAAGGAACAGGACGAACGGTCTGCTACAAGACGATGCCGACGATGGAGCTGCCGCCAGAGCTTGGGGTGCCGACCTGCGGGCGCTGCAAAGAGCTGCACCTCGATCGGATGGATCAGAAAGCGCTCGCGCAGCAGCTTCGGGATACGTACATGCGGTCGTTGCGTGACCGTGTTTGTATCGCGCTCGATGTGCTCCGGCAGCACGTTTCGTGGCGCTGGTTGGAGATCAAGCTCGGGATCAGCCAGGGCTATGTTTCTCGTCTTCGAGCGAAGGCCGGAAATCCGAGTCCAGAACTCGTCGCCCTGCTGGCCCTGCTGGCCACGGACCCGTCGCTGCTAGGCGAGCTTGAGTCGTTCTGGGCTATGCCTGCCTCATCCTGGCGACCGTCTCGACGGAACCCAGCGCCGCCGAGTCGTCGTGTCCGTCCACCGGACTCCGGTGCCCAACGCAAGCTCGCAGAGATTCGCGATCGCACCGACATCGTGTCCGTCATCGGCCAGTACGTGAAGCTTCTCAGATGCGGTGCCGATTACTTCGGTGCGTGTCCGTTCCACGAGGACCAGGAGGCCAGCTTCCACGTCAGCGTCAGCAAGCAGTTCTACTACTGCTTCGCCTGTCAGCGTTCTGGCGACGCGATCCGCTTTCTTTGCGACAAGGAAAACCGAACCCAGGCCGACGTGGTGGCTGACCTCGCGCGCCGATCGGGCATCGTCGAGTAGGGGACAACCCATGCCGCATGATCCGTTTTGCGATTGCGAGCCGTGCCGCTACCCGCGAGTGCTCGCGCGGTTTCAGTCCGAGCCGCAGGTCTACGACGACTACGCCCAGCTCGTCGCGTGGTGGTGTCACGAAAGAGAGCATCGCGCCGAGATAAGCGAAGGGTCGGTGTTCAGCCTCGTCGAGTCGTCGCTGTCCAAGCCGAATGCCGCGCTTGAGGTTCTGCGCTCGTCACTGCGCTGCATGTTTGGGCCGTTCGTTCGACAGAAGCGAGGAATGCATGTCCAGCGCTGATGATCTGCCCACCTTCGGACGGCTCGTAAAAGCCAGACGCCAGGCTGCCCGTCTGTCACTCGAACGGCTCGCCGAGCTGTGCGGTGTGTCATCGTCGACGATCAAGCATGTCGAAAAAGGCCGTGCGTCGCTGTCGACTTGTTCCGCGCTGCTGGCGACGCCCGAGTTGCGGCTCACCATCGACGATTTGCCGCCGTTTGCGCGGGAGCCTCACCGCAGACACGGAGGTGACACCGCGCTACTCCGTCTGAGCCTGTCACTCACCGACTTCGCCGCCCGAGAGCGAGTGCTCGAATCGGTGCGCCGTTTCGCATTCCATCGCGATCTCCCCGAGTTGGGCGAATGGGCCGAAGCCAAACTGCGAGCGATTCATCGGCTGCGCGCCTCGCTCTACTCCTCGGATGAACTGCTGCCAGTGCAGCGTCCGTGCGTGCCGGACAGTCCGTCTTGCGTCGGTAGTGCGGAGCGGGCGCACTGCGGCGGCCCGTGACTGTCGACGGCATCGCACCACTAAATAGAGCACAATGGCGAACCGCCCCACGGCGCCCGCCGACTATCACATCCTAAAAAAATGCAAGTTAGCTTACCGATACAACAGGGAGCGAAGGGTACCCCACGAAAAATACACCCCACCCCGGTCGCCCTCTTTCCAAAGCTGTCTGCGAGGCATCCTAGTGCTCGTGTTTGGTCTTGCTATCGTCGCCGTTGGGCAGTTGGGCGCTTTCGGAGCCGGTGAGTCATAAAAAATGACTTGACGGCTGCGCACATCGTAGGCATGTTCCTTACCGCCACTCATTGGAGGCGGCGCGCTCTTTGAAAACTTAAGGTCCAGATCGCCAGTTAGTCGTCTGTTTATCGCAGGTGAAAGCCTGCAACTAAAGGTGGCTATTACTTAAATCAGCCACCGCGGGACAGGCTTGTACAGTCCCGCAAAGAACCTCCCATTATGTGCCTAGCCATCGGACAACGGGTGCGCTCCTCGCAGAGGCGGTGTACGCATGACCGAAGGCGAGAGACGCGGCACAAGTCCAGCGGTCAGTCGCACGGGACCGAACGCGTCGTGCACCAAGTTCGCGATGGGCGGACGTTGACATGAAGTAGAAGCAGAAGGGTATCAGTGTCCATTCCAATACCACAGACGCACGGCTAGCGGACACGTGGTTTGTCACGTGGTAAACAACCCCAAGGCAGGTTGATAATGGACCAGAGCAGCTACAAAAAGAGCATCGACCAAGCAATCGCTTTTCTCCAGATGATTGCCAAGTCAGGGACACTGACACCAGACCAGAGGGAGAACGTCGACCGTCTGATAGTAGAGTGGCGGCAATTGAAGAGCAGACGCAACGATCAGAAGTTGCGAAAATTAATCCGCCAAACCGCTAGGCCTTTCCTAAAAACAGACAGTCAACGCATCGAGGTCTAAACTTCTGTTATCTGCTTTAAGCCCCTAAGTCTAAATTTAGAGTCTTAAAGAAGAAAACAGGGGTTCGCATGAATTACGGGAATGCCATTCGAGTCGCCCGTGCTGTCCGCGGGTTGTCACAAAAGGCGTTAGCTGAGCGAGCCCATCTCGATTCCAGCTACGTCTCATTGCTGGAAAAGAGAAGTCGGATGCCTAGTTCCTCAACGATTGAGGCTCTATCTGCGGCCTTGGATGTACCATCAGAGCTGTTCCAACTGCTTGCGTCGGAGCAAGAGGATCTACAATCGATCTCAACAGATCAGGCCGCCGCTCTCGGTAAGAATCTTTTGGAACTATTAGTTCAGACGTCGGAGGCTCAGAGCTAAATATGGTATCGTCTATTGTCTCACAGGTGAGCAGGCAG